>JACCRJ010000448.1 GCA_013813615.1 Lautropia sp.
GCCGTGCCGGCCAGAAACTCCCGCACCTGCGCCAACGTCACGTGCTTGCCTTCGTTCATCTCGATCACCATCGCCTGATGATCGATCCCGCCACCCCCCTCCAGACTCAAACCATATTGGAATCACGTACCCCTCTCCAGACTCAAACCATATTGGAAGAGACTGTAGGTTCCCCCCTGCCACCTCTGTAAGTATCATAGGTGTCCAAAAGCTGCGACGAGGCGCCCGCCGGACAGCGGCGATCCCTGGATTTGTCCGCCCTCGCTACAAAGCCCGGCCATTCGCGCGCAAGGGTACCGCTACAGCCTTCCCGTGCGGTCCTCGATAACGCAGGAGCTTCTTTTGAACGACGGCTACGGAAATCTCGCAGACTACCTCGCGGCCCGGCGCCCCCACATTCTCGATGCTTGGCGAAAAGCGGTGACGAGAGACCCGCACCTCACGAGCGGAAGCGCAATGCCGCGAGCTGAGCTATATGACCATATCCCTGCGATGCTTTCATCGTTCGAGCGCCGGCTTCGGAGTCACGGCGGTAAGCTGGAGAACGGTCCGCAGGATGGGAACCTACCGCAGGACGCGGCTGCACATGGGCTGCACCGCTGGCAGCAGGGTTACGACCTGCGCGACGTCACGGGCGAACTGGGACGACTGAACGAATGCGTGGTGGCCGAACTGAACAACTACGAGAACGCTTGTCCTGGAACAACGAGCGAGGTCATGCGGGGCGCCCGCTGCGTCTGGGCTCAGGCCTGTACCGAAGGGATTTCGGCAAGCGTCATACAGTACTATCGTCTGCGGCAGATGGAGGCGGCCGGCCACGTGTCTGAGTTGGAGGCAGCCCTGGAAGCCGTTAGGGAATTGGAGAGCCAGCGAGCCGAGCTGTGGTGGCAGGCTGCGCACGATCTGAGGGGCAACCTGAGCGTCGTTGCAACCGCAACGGCCGGGCTCGCGACGAGTCAGGCGCGCCCCTCCGGCCAAGAGGCCTTCCTGCGGCTGCTTCAACGCAACGTAGGGTCGCTCAAAAATCTGCTGGACGACGTAACGAGCCTTGCCAGATTACAGGCTGGCCGGGAAGTGCGGCAGTTGGCCGAAGTGGACATATCTGAGACGCTGAAGGAACTGTGCGAAGGGCTCAATCATCAGGCGAAGGATAAGGGACTTGTCCTGCGTTGTTGGGGGCCCACTCCGATGGTCGTTGAAGCAGACGCAGTAAAGGTCCGCCGGCTCGCCCAGAACCTCCTGTTGAACGCCATCAAGTACACATCCCTGGGGCGGGTGACTATGCGTTGGGGGGACAGCGGCAGTGACGACACCAAACGGTGGGCGCTGACCGTCCAGGACACCGGACCCGGCTTCATGGCGGGTGTCGTCCCTACAATGGCGGGGGCACTGGAAGTGGCAACGAATCTACTGGAGCGAAACGAGGCAGGGGCGCTTGATGCCCTCACTCCCCCGCAGCCGCCACGAAGGCCCTCAGCGTCTGACGCTCCGCGATCATCGGCGCATGTCCCGGGTGAGGGCATCGGCTTGTCGATTGTGAAGCGCCTGTGCGAGCTTCTGGACGCCACCATGGAATTCTCCTCCGCAGAAGGCCGTGGGACGACTTTCCGAATCCTGCTGCCACGGCGGTATCCTTGAAGTCAGCATTTTGGGGAAGTGGTTTGGGGCAGTCCATTCAACGTAACGCCTTGTTCCCTATGAAGAAACAGCATCCGTCGGCCCACGGGTAACCCACCACTAGGCAACCGAGATGCAAGTGCAGTAGCCTTCAGTCACGTTTGACAGGAGGTTGATCATGTACGGACATATCCTGATTGCAACGGACGGTTCGACCCTGGCCGAGAAAGCGGTCAGCTGCGGCACCAAGCTTGCAGCCGCGCTGGGCGCGAAGTTGACGGTGGCCCACGTGGGCGCACCCTACGCGCCGCCGCTCTACGCCGGCGACTTCGTTCCGAGCACCTTCCTGTCATCCGACGAGCACGAAGCCAGGGTCCGCGAAGCCGCGGACGAGATCCTCAAGCGGGCAGCCGCCCATGCGGCGCGGGAGAACGTTCCCTGCAACACCGCTTTCGCGGTAGCAAACCATCCGTACGAGGGCGTGCTGGAGATCGCCCAGCGCAACCAGTGCGACTTGATCGTGATGGCTTCGCATGGGCGCACCGGCTGGAGCGCGGTGCTCCTGGGCAGCGAGACCCAGAAGATGCTGGCCCACAGCCCGGTCGGGGTCCTGGTGGTCCGCTGAACGCGGCACCTTGAACCGGTAACGCTTGCCGCCGGACCGTCCTCAGGCTGCCAGCAGCGCCAGGACCTCCTGGCGCCCCGGCAGGGCGGCCCGTCCGCCACTGCGGGTACACCGCAAGGCGGCTGCCGCCGAAGCAAACCGCAGCGCCTGCGGCAGGGACTGCCCCTCAGCCAGCGCAAGCGCGTAGGCGCCATGAAAGGTATCGCCGGCGCCCAGGGTCTCGACCGCGACGACCGGGAAGGCCGGCAGATACGCCACGCCGCGGTGCTCCTCCTGCCCCCCCACACCCGCCAGACCTTCGGGAGCCTCCTGGCGCTGCAGGATGGAACCTTCAGCCGACGCCGCGGCGTAGAGTACGCCGCGCTCGCCGAGGGTCACGGCGGCAAGCCGGGCGCCCGCTTCGACCAGTTTGCGCAACGCAGCCCGGGTCTCCTGCTCGTCCGGCGCGTGACCGAGCCATTCCGCCCATCCGGGCTCCGAGAAGATCAGGTGATCCGCGACCGGCACCAGCGACCGCACCAGGCCGACGTTGCCCATCTCCGCGTCGAGGACGATCGGAATGCCGAGTCCACGGGCGCGCGCGGCCGCATGGCGGGCGCCGGCCGGCCAGCGGACGTCGATCAGCACCACGTCCGCATCCAGCGGCCGTTCCCCGATGAGCGTCTCGGGCGCCTCCAGCGCATTGCCGCGGTAGCTGACGATCAGCCGCTCGCCGCTGCCCTCCACGATGATGGCCGAATGCGACGAACGGGCGCCGGGTACGACGAAGCCGGGATCCGCGACCACGCCGGCGCTGCGCAGTTCGTCGGTGATACGGATGCCGGTCTCGTCGTCGCCGATCGGTCCCCAGAGCGAGACCTCTCCGCCGAGCGCAGCGATCGCGCAGGCGGCGTTGGCCGCCATTCCGCCGACGCTGCGGTCATGGCGGGATGCGGTGACCTTGGTGGGCCGCACCGGGAAGGCATCGATCCGGTAGACCGAATCGAAGGCGGCGTGGCCGACGCAGATGACACGCCCGGGGCGAGTCACGTCGTCAGCGATCCAGGATCTGGCTGAGGAATTGCCGGCTGCGCTCGTTCTGCGGATGGTCGAAGAATTCCTGCGGCGTGTTGGTTTCGACGATCTCCCCCTTGTCCATGAAGATGACGCGGTCCGCGACGGCGCGGGCGAAGCCCATCTCATGGGTTACGCAGAGCATCGTCATGCCGTCTCGGGCCAGCGCGACCATGGTATCGAGCACCTCCTTGACCATCTCAGGATCGAGCGCGGAGGTGGGCTCGTCGAAGAGCATGATCGAAGGGTTCATGCAGAGCGCGCGGGCGATCGCCACCCGCTGCTGCTGCCCGCCCGACAACTGCCCGGGGAACTTCCGGGCCTGCTCGGTGATCCGGACCCGCTCCAGGTACTTCATCGCCGCCGCTTCCGCCTGCGACTTGGACTGCTTGCGAACCCAGATCGGCGCGAGCGTGCAGTTGTCCAGCACCGAGAGGTGCGGGAACAGGTTGAAGTGCTGGAACACCATGCCGACGTCGCTGCGGATCTTGTCGATGTGCTTGAGATTGTCGGTGAGCTCCACGCCGTTGACCATGATCGTCCCCTGCTGGTGTTCCTCCAGCCGGTTGATGCAGCGGATCAGGGTCGACTTGCCGGAGCCGGACGGGCCGCAGACGACGATGCGCTCGCCCTTGCCGACCGTGAGGTTGATGTCCTTGAGGACCTGGAATTCGCCGTACCACTTGTTGAGGCCGTCGATGGAAATGGCCGGCAGGCTGTCGATGGCGGCGGCGGCCGGGTCGCGGTCGGCACCGGCCGCTTTGCTCCCGGCGCCGGCAGCCGGGTCCATGGTCTGGGTGCTCATCCTGTCCATCCTGTTTGCTCTGTTGCTACCTTGCATGGCCTCTGGCGAGGTCCCGTTCCAGACGCTGACTGTACTTCGACATGGAGAAGCAGAAGATCCAGTAGATGACGATCGAGAACAGCAGCGCCTCGATGAAGTATTTCTTCCAGGCGAAATCGGCTTCCACCGATTTCTTGACGGCATAGGCGAAGTCGTAGATGGCGATGATCACCACCAGCGATGTGTCCTTGAACAGCGAGATGAAACTGTTGACGATCGGGGGGATGGAGATCTTCAGTGCCTGCGGCAGGATCACCAGGCGGACCGTCTTCCAGTACGGCAGCCCGAGCGCTTCGGCGGCCTCGTACTGTCCCTTCGGCACCGCCTGCATGCCGCCGCGCACCGCTTCCGCGAGATACGCGGCGACGAACAGGATGATCGCCACCTGCGCCCGCAGCAGCTGGTCGATCTGCCAGCCGACCGGCAGGAACAGGGCCAGCATGACGCTCGCCATGAACAGCACGGTGATCAGCGGCACGCCGCGCACCACCTCGATGTAGATCACCGACAGGGACCGGATGATCGGCAGCGTCGAGCGCCGCCCCAGCGCCAGCAGGATGCCCAGCGGGAAGGCGAAGGCGATGCCGAAGATGGCCAGGATCAGCGTCACCGGCAGCCCCCCCCACTGTCCCGTGCGCACCGGCATCAGGCCCAGGCCCCCGGACATCAGCCAGAAGGTGAGCGCGATGCCGGCGGTCCAGACGAGGATGAGCGAGCGGTTCCAGAAGCGTTTGAAGCCGGAGACGATCAGCAGCGACACCAGCACGACGACGGCGATCGCCGGGCGCCATTGCTCCTCGTAAGGGTAGGTGCCGAACATCATGAAGCGGAACTTCTCCGCCACCACCGCCCAGCAGGCACCCTGGCCGCGGACCGCGTCGCAGGCTTCCACCGGCTGGCGGCCCCACACGGCATTGATGAAGAGCCAGTTCACCGCCGGTGGAACCGCCCATACCAGCAAGCCGGCGCTGAGCAGGGTGAGCAGCGCGTTGAACGGCGAGGAGAACAGGTTCTCCTTCGCCCAGCGCAGCGGCCCGGCCTTCATCGCTCCACCAGCCGCACGCGGCTGTTGTAGATGTTCATCAGCAGCGCGATGATCAGGCTGATCACCAGGTAGACCGCCATCAGGATCGCGATCGCCTCGATCGCCTGGCCGGTCTGGTTCATGGAAGTGTTGGCCACCGACACCAGGTCCGGATAGCCGATGGCGACCGCCAGCGACGAGTTCTTGGTGAGGTTCAGGTACTGGCTCGTCATCGGCGGGATGATGACCCGCAGCGCCTGCGGCAGGGTCACCAGCCGCAGCCGCTGTCCGGCCATCAGCCCCAGCGCCTCCGCCGCTTCCGTCTGGCCCTTGTCGACGGCGAGGATACCGCCACGGACGACCTCGGCGATGAATGCGGCGGTGTAGGTGGTGAGCCCGATCAGCAGCGCGGTGAATTCAGGCGAAATGTTCCTGCCGCCGCGCATGTCGAAGCCGGCGAGCTTGGGCACTTCCAGTTCCGTCGGTGCGCCGCCCACCCACCACGCGATCACCGGCAGCCCCAGTATCAGGGCCACCGCCGGCCAGCCGAGCGGCAGCTGCATGCCAGTCTCCTGCTGGCGCTTGCGGGCATAGTGGCGATAGAAGGCGAAGGCAACCAGACCGGCGAGAAAGGCGACGCCAGCATACAGGTAGGCGGGATGCCACACCGGCCACGCAAAGCGCAGCCCGCGCTGGCTCAGGAACACCAGCCCGCCGATGTTGATGGCCTGGCGAACCCCCGGCAGCAGTTCGGTCA
>JACCRJ010000454.1 GCA_013813615.1 Lautropia sp.
CCCCGGGCTTGATGCCCTGGGTGTCCGCGATCCAGCCGCCGAGAGTGCCGCGATGAGTGGGCAGCGTACCGGCGCCGATGAACAGGCGGCTGCCGACGTGGGTGAGGTCCGGCCCCAGGGTCGATTCTTCCGAAACGCCGCGGATGGTGTGGCAGGCGTTGCAGCGTGCCTGCAGGAAGGTCGCCCTGCCGCGTTGCGCGGGTTCATCCTTCGGCGTCTGCGCCGGGCGCGCCTGTGCCGCCAGCCAGCTGTCGAATTCGTCTGCGGGCAGCACGACCACGTGCAGTGCCATGAGCGCGTGCTGTTCGCCGCAGTACTCGGCGCACTGGCCGCGGTGCACGCCCGGCTTGCGTGCTTCGAGATGCAGGTGATGCAGGCGTCCCGGCACCATGTCGACCTTGCCTGCCAGCTCCGGCACCCAGAAACTGTGGATGACGTCCGCCGAACTCAGGGCCAGGGTCAGCGGCCGGCCCTGCGGGATGCGTATCTCGTTGGCGAGAAGGATGTCGCGGCCGCTTGTCGGGTCGCGGTAGCGAACTTCCCACCACCAGAGCTTCGCGGTCACACTGATCACCAGCCCATCCCGCGGATCGGGTCGGGTAGTGAGCTGGCTGGTGCGGACCGATGCGTACACCATCAGCGCGGACAGGACGAGCACCGGGAATACGACGCCGCCACCGATGATCCACAGTCCCGCGTTGAACGGCTTCGTGTCGGGCGGCCGGCGCCGCAGCGCCAGTGCGAGCAGCACCATCACCAGCACGAAGATCAGGCTGGCGCCAATGGTCAACACGGCGCCGATCTCGAAGAGCGAATCCGCCGTCGCGGTGGCCGGCTTCAGCACCGACTGGGAGGCTGGGGAGCTCACTCGAGCTTGCCGAGGTAGGCGGCCATGTCCTTCGCATCGGCCTCGGACACGCCCATGTCGGGCATTGTCGTATCGGGTATCACCGACGAGGGCTCGATCAGCCACTGCACCAGGACCTGCGCCGTGTTCGGCATCCGGCCCCCGATGTAGCTGCGGCGACCGAAGGACTCCAGGGTGACTGCGACCTGACCGCGGGCAGAGGCCACGCCTGGGATGGTGTGGCAGCTCCCGCAGTGATACTGCGCGAGCAGGCGGGCGCCGCGGGTCGGGTCACCGGCGGCTGGTGGATCGGCGACGGCCGCGCCGTCGCAGCCGCCCAGGAACGCGGCAACGGCCAGCGCAGTCAGCCAGACCCGCTTCAAGACTCCCCTCGAGTTGCGCACTTCATGCCGATCCTGCTTCTCCTGGCGCCCAGGGTCCATGATCTTTGCCGCAGCCGTCAAGAATCATACCCAACGCCTTGCGACCGGCTTCCGGCGCCGCCGCGACGCTTTCCCGTAAAGTTTACGCAGGCGTCACCCCCGAAGTGCGCACCGGTAGCAGCCCGGGGCAACAGGCGCGAATCCTGCCTGCCCGTCGGAATCTGGATTTGGAGATGCTGTGAGAATCTGGCCTGCGAGGGCACTTGGTTGTGCGGCTGCGCTCGTCACGCTGCTGGTCCTGGGCGGGATTACGGCCGCAGCGTTCGTTCGTGCCGGCTGGTATGACGTGTCGGCCAACACCCAGCATCTGCTGCCCACCTATCAGTTGCTGCAGACGGTGATGCATTACTCGGTGAAGCGGCGCACCACGGAGATCGCTGCGCGTGCACCCGACGAAGACACGCAGAAGCTCGGCGCCACCGTCTACCTGAAGAACTGCGTGCAATGCCATGGCGCGCCGGGCGTGGCGCCCGAGGCGTTCGCGAACGCGTTGCAGCCGCTGCCTGGGCCGCTCGTGGACGCGCGCCGACGCTGGGATCCCGAGGATCTCTACTGGATCACCCGCAACGGGATCAAGATGAGCGGGATGCCGGCGTGGGAGTATCGCCTCTCCGACGAGGAACTGTGGGCCGTGGTTGCCTTCATCGACCGCCTGCCGACACTGTCGGTGCCGCAGTTCGCCGCGATGGCCGCCGACCTGCAGCCCGCTGGAGCCCAGCGCCGCAGGTCCGACGATGTGCCTGCGCCTCAGGCGCGGGTTGCCGGCGTGCCCGCGGATGCGCCGGATCCGGTGCGCGGCCTGGCTGCGCTTTACCAGCATGGCTGCAATTCCTGCCATGTGATTCCGGGTGTCACCGGCTCGGATGTCCATGTCGGGCCGCCGCTCAAAGGCGTCGCATCGCGTAAACTGATTGCGGGAACGCTGCCCAATGAGCCGGAACAGATGGTGCGCTGGCTGCGCGACCCGAAGAGCGTCGATCGCTGGACCGCGATGCCGGCGATGGGCGTGAGCGCGCCGGCTGCCCGCGACATGGCCGCCTACCTTGCGACGCTGTATTAGCGTCCCGATACCCCGAGGAGAATCAGTGTTGAAATCTTCCTGTTGCGCAACCTTCCTTGCTGTCGCCGCGGCCCTTGCCTTGAGTGGTTGCAGCGACATGGCGCGCCTGCCGATGGCGGCCGGGACCGGGCCGAGCCCGCAATTGCCCGCGCCGAACAAGACGCTGATCCCGACGGTCAACATCGCGCCGGCCAGAGGCTGGACACAGGGGCAGGCGCCGACTCCGGCATCCGGGCTGAAGGTGGTGGCTTTCGCGCGAGACCTGAGCCACCCGCGGTGGCTGCACGTGCTTCCCAACGGCGATGTGCTGGTGGCGGAAAGTAACAAGCCCGCGAAGCCGGACGACGCGCCGAGCGGCGGTCTGCGCGGTTGGATCATGGGCAAGGTGATGGCAAAGGCCGGCGCGGGCGTTCCGAGCCCGGACCGGATCGTCCTGCTGCGCGATGCCGACGGCGACGGCGTGGCGGAGACCCGCTCGACGTTCCTCGAGAAGCTCCATTCCCCCTTTGGCATGGCGCTGGTCGGCAAGGACTTCTACGTCGCGAACACCAGTGCGGTGGTTCGCTTTCCGTACGAGGACGGCCAGACCCGCATCGAGTCGGCGGGCAGCAGGCTGGTCGATCTGCCTGCCGGGCCACGCAATCACCACTGGACGAAAAGCCTGATCGCGGGCACCGACGGCACGAAGCTCTACGCCACGGTCGGCTCCAACAGCAACGTCGCCGAGAACGGGATGGCGGAGGAGGAAGGGCGCGCGGCGATCTGGGAGATCGATCGGGCGTCGGGCAAGCATCGTATTTTCGCGACCGGTCTGCGGAACCCGAACGGTATGGCGTGGACCGCCGGCAACGTGCTGTGGACGGTCGTCAACGAGCGCGACGAGATCGGCAGCGACCTGGTGCCCGACTACCTGACGTCGGTGAAGGACGGCGCCTTCTACGGCTGGCCCTACAGCTACTTCGGCGCCAAGGTCGATGAGCGGGTCGAGCCGCAGCGCCCTGACCTGGTGGCGAAGGCGATCAAGCCCGACTATGCCCTGGGGCCTCACACGGCCTCTCTGGGCCTGGCGTCGGCCGAAGGCAGTCGCCTCACGCCGGCGCTGTCCAGCGGCATGTTCATCGGCCAGCACGGTTCCTGGAACCGCAAGCCGCACAGCGGTTACAAGGTCGTGTTCGTGCCGTTCAGGGACGGCAGGCCGGCGGGCGAGCCGGTAGACGTCCTGACTGGATTCCTCACGGAGAAGGGCGAGGCGCAGGGGCGTCCGGTTGGCGTCGCGGTGGACAGGCAGGGCGCGCTGCTGGTAGCCGACGACGTCGGCAACGCGGTCTGGCGCGTCACCGCGTCAAACCCCTGATCAGCGGACGCCGACAACCCGCGGGGCGAGAATCCTTGATCCGTCCCTGGCCGAGCGATGCGGGCTTACCTGCCGGGGAACGGGCGGCGGCGGACTGCATGACGGTAGAAGAGGAAGCTGAGACCCGCGACCCAGGCGAGCGAGGCCGCCCAGCCGCCGAGGACGTCGGACGGAAAGTGAACCCCGAGGTAGACCCGGGAGGTGCCGACCAGGATGGTGAAGGCTGCTCCAAGCGCCAGCACCCACCACCGCATGGCGGTCGGCCACAGCAGGACCACCAGCGCGGCGGCGAGCGCCATCGATTGCATGGCATGGCCGCTGGGAAAACTGAAGGAGATCTCCGGCGCGATCGACGGCCAGAGATCCGGCCGGATGCGCCCGTAGCTGAGCTTCGCGACCATGTTGATCAGCGCCGCGCCGCCGGTGGCGAGCGCCCAGAAGAGGGCGTCGATCCAGCGCCGCCTGGCCAGGAGCAGCGCGCAGCCGAGCGCATCGGCCGGGCCCACCCACAGGCCCGAGCCGATGGTGGAGGCGAGCAGCATGAGCCGGTCCATCGACACATCCGCGTGGCGCTGCATGAAGCGGAGGATGGCTTCGTCGATGGCCAGCGTCTCCCGTTCGCGGACGTCCTCGGCGAGTTCGCCGAACAGGAAGAGCGGTAGAAGGACGCAGGCGAACAAGGCGAGCAGCCGGAGCCGGTTCCAGCGCAGCCAGCCGGCGATGACGAAGGTGGCGGTGGCGAGTCGGGGGAGCATGGAGGCGCGCGCCGGGTTTGCTATGCTTTGAGTGCGATGAGAAGAAAAAATCGGGAGCAGTCCGGTAGGCAGGCGCTGGCGGCACGCATGTCGGCGCAGTTCGACCTTGTGCTTTCGGAGGCAGCCGAAGCCATCGATTCTCTCGGGCCTGGCTGGGATGATATCGGCCCGGACGAGGAGGCCGAGCAAGACCTTGGACCCGATCTGCTGCCGCTGGAGTTCCAGCTGGCGGATCTGGAGCGGGCAGTCGATTCCATCCTCGAGGAGCGGGACCGCATTCTCTACGGCTATCCGGCCGGTGCCGACGCGGCGTCGGCAGGCGCCGCGCCGTCCGCCGCTGCAAATCCAGGAAGGCAGCCCTGATGCGTACCCAGGTCGCGATCGTCGGCGGCGGGCCCGCCGGGCAGTTGTTGTCCCGGTTGCTCGAGCGGCAGGGGATAGACACGCTGCTGCTGGAGGCGCGCAGCCGGGAATACGTGCTGGGGCGGATCCGGGCGGGCGTGCTCGAGCAGGGTACGGTCGGCCTGCTGGAGAAGGCCGGGGTGGCGGCACGGCTTCATGCACAGGGCCTGGTGCACGACGCCATCGAGCTCGGCTTCTCCGGCACCCGTCATCGCATCGATTTCTCCAGCCTGGTGCCGGGAAAGCACGTCACCGTCTACGGCCAGACTGAAGTCACGCGCGACCTGATGGAGGCGCGTGAGGCCTCCAGCGCAGCCACCGTCTACGAGGCGAACGACGTGGCGATCCACGGGATCGACGGCGCGACCCCGGCAGTGAGCTATCGCAGTCAGGGCAGGCCGCAGGAGGTGCGTTGCGACTTCGTCGCCGGATGCGACGGGTTCCACGGCGTGTCGCGGCAATCCATGCCATCCGAACTGCTCAGAACGTACGAAAAGGTGTACCCGTTCGGCTGGCTCGGCGTCCTGTCGGAGACGCCGCCGGTTTCAGGGGAGCTGATCTACGCCAACCATGAGCGCGGCTTCGCGCTGTGCAGCATGCGTTCGCGGACCCGCAGCCGCTACTACCTCCAGTGCGGCCTCGACGAGCGGATCGAGGACTGGTCGGATGAGCGCTTCTGGGACGAGTTGCGGCGTCGTATCGACCGGCAGGCGGCGGACCACCTGGTGACCGGCGCCTCCATCGAGAAGAGCATCGCGCCGTTGCGCAGCTTCGTGGCCGAGCCGATGCGCCACGGCAGGCTCTTCCTTGCCGGCGACGCTGCGCACATCGTGCCGCCGACCGGCGCGAAGGGTCTGAACCTCGCCGCCAGCGACGTGCATTATCTGTCCGAAGCCTTGATCGAGTTCTACAAAGGCACTGCCGGCGATGCCCCCAGCGGCAGTCCGGGCAGCATGGCCGGTATCGAGGCGTATTCGCAGCGCTGCCTGCGGCGGGTGTGGAAGGCGGTCCGTTTTTCCTGGTGGTTCACGTCGATGATGCACAAGTTCCCGGACACCGGCGCGTTCGGCCAGAAGATCCAGGAAGCGGAACTCGACTACCTCGTCAACTCGG
>JACCRJ010000523.1 GCA_013813615.1 Lautropia sp.
GTCGGACACCCCATGCAGCTCGAAGGTCTTCGCGTCGTCGATCTGACGCGCATCCTTGCGGGTCCTTTCTGCTCCATGTTTCTGGCGGACATGGGGGCGGAGGTGATCAAGGTGGAAGAGCCCGGCGACGGCGATCCGGTGCGCCATCAGGGCGAAGCGCGAAACGGCTATTCGCTCTATTTCGCCTCGTTCAATCGCAACAAGCGTTCAATCACGCTCGATTTGCGCAGCGACGAAGGCAAGGAGATCCTGCGCGACCTCATCCGCCGCGCCGATGTGGTGGTCAACAACTACCGGCCCGGGGTGATGGACAAGATCGGGTTCGGGCGCGACGCGTTGCGTGCCCTCAAGCCGGATATCGTGAGTTGCCACGTGACCGGCTTCGGCCTGGACGGTCCGTACCGCGACCGTCCCTCGTTCGATTTCATCGCCCAGGCGATGAGCGGCTTCATGAGCGTCAACGGATTGGAAGGCGAGCCGCCGATGCGCGCCGCGCCCCCGATCTCGGATCTGGTGGCGGGCGCCTATGCCGCCATGGGAATCCTCGCGGCGCTGGTGCGCCGCATCCGCACCGGCGAGGGGGAAGAGGTCTCGGTCGCCCTGACCGATGGTATGACGAGCATGCTGGCGTTTCTGGCGACCAATTTCTTTGCCACGGGCCGGCAACCGCTGCGCACCGGCAACGACCATGCGCTCGCCGCGCCTTACGGCCTGTTCGAGGCCGCCGACGGGCAGATCGCAGTGGCACCGTCGAACGACAACTACTATTTCAAGCTGATGGGCGCACTGGGCCTGGCCCATCTGCGCGATCACCCCGACTTTCAAACCAACGCAGATCGTTTTGAGCGGCGCGCCGCGATCAACGGCGAGATCAATGCGCGCACCCGCAGCGGCGCGGTGGCGCACTGGATCGAGAAGCTCAACGCCGCCGGCGTGCCATGCGGGCGCGTGTTGAGCCTGAAGGAAGTATTCGATGATCCGCAGACCCGGCACCAGCAGATGCGTGTCACGATCGATCACCCGCAGCATGGGCCGCTCGACGTCCTCGGGTTCCCGATCAAGTTCTTCGAGGAACCGTGCCGCATGCACCGGCCGCCCCCGGTGCTGGGGGCCGACACCGACGCGATCCTGGTCGAACTCGGGCGCGATGCCGCTCACATTGCCGCGCTGCGCGCCCGCGACGTCATCTAAAGCGCCCCGGCGCAGGAGAATTGCCATGCCATTCGCACCCCGATCCGCGGAAGACCGTTTCGCGCTCGTGACCGAGGTCGGCGCCCGCGACGGCTTTCAGTCCGAGCCGAAGTGGATTCCGACCGAAGTCAAGGCGCAGGTCATCAACGCGCTGATCGACGCCGGGGTCAGCAGTTTCGAGGCGACCTCGTTCGTCTCCCCGCGGGCCGTGCCGCAGATGGCCGATGCGTCCGAGCTGATGGCGCTGATCCGGCGCAAGCCCGGCGTGCGGCTGACCGGCCTGGTGCCAAACGCAAGGGGCGCCGAGCGCGCGGCGGCAGCGAAGGTCGACATGATGGCGTCGTTCGTCTCCGCGTCGGAGACGCACTGCCAGACCAATCTCAACAAATCGCAGGATGCGGCATTGGCCGACTTCCAGGAGCTCGCGCCCATCGCACACCGCTACGGCATCCCGCTACGGGGTGCAGTGGCGACCGCGTTCGGCTGCCCGTTCGAGGGCGAGGTGTCGATCGACAACGTCCTCAAGCTCGTCGAGGCCTACCTTCGCGGCGGCGCGCGTCACATCACTCTGGGCGATACCACCGGAATGGCCACGCCGCCATTGGTGACGCGCACCGTGCAAGTCATCCAGGCGCGTTTTCCGGAAGCGATCATCGCGCTGCACTTTCACAATACCCGCGGCATCGGACTGGCGAACGTGATGAACGGACTGGAACTGGGCATCCGGGAATACGAATCTTCCATCGGCGGGCTGGGCGGCTGCCCGTTCGCGCCGGGCGCTACCGGCAACATCTGCACGGAGGACCTGGTCTACCTGCTCCATGAATGCGGATACGACACCGGCATCGATCTCGAAGCCTTGGCCGCGGTGGCGCGGCAGGTGCAGGGCGTGATGGAACGCGAACTGCCCGGCCAATTCATGAAGGCCGGCTCCAGGCTCAAGCTGAGTTCGCTCGAATCGGTGCGGCGCGCCGTCGGCTGACGGCGGCGCCCCCGGATCCCCCGCAACCGTTTCGGGAGTCCACCGGTTCTTCGCTTTCGCAGCCCCGGGGGGGCGCCTGCTACTTGCCCAGCAGCCGCTTTGCCTGCGCGATATCGGCGATCGGCGTATCGGCGCTTTGAGTTATCTCCCGAACCCTGCCCGTGTATTCCGCGGCCTTTGATCTGTCTCCCATGCGTTCGGCCGCCTGCGCCGCACCCGCGTAGGCGCCCAAGCGATTGGGTTCACGCTCGAGCACGCTTTCGAACGCTTTGAGCGCCGCCGCGGCGTCGCCACCTTCCAGGGTCGCGTAGGCGAGTACTTCACGCGCCGGAATCAGGCGACCGGGGGTGACCACATGCTTCTCGCTCGCGTCTTCGCGGTCGGCGGCGGCTCTCAGGGTATCGAGGCACGCGGTGCGCTTGCCGTCCGTACAAAGAGCCAAGCCTCGCACCACACCCAATTGAACTTCGATTTCCTCGACCCAGTAGGAAAGTTTACGGCTGGCCGTCACATCACGTAGTTTTTCAAGGCGTTCTACCTCGACACGCGCAGCAACCGGGTCGCCGCTAATGGCCGCGCCCATTCCCCGAGCGAAGGCGTTGAGCGCTTCGGCCTGCGGATACTTCGCCCACGGAAAACCGTCGGCGGGCACAACGCCGAGCTGGGCAGCTGCCTTCCAGTCGCCGCGCTCGATCGCGAGTCGAGCCGGCATCGCTGCATAGGCGTAAGCGGTGGCGAAGTGATCGACCCGAGCGGGATTGCCCATCGCCTCCGCAACCACCTTGCGCGCGGCCGAGTCTTCACCCTGCTGCAGGTGAGCGTAGACCATGTAGTCGTAGGCATGCCACTTGTCGAATGTCTTGTCGGTGCCGGCTTGCGCCGACGCACGGTTGGACTGCACCGATTCCTTCCACGCCCCCACCCGTGTGAAGATGTGGGAAGGCATGTGGAGCGCGTGCGGGGCATCCGGGGCGATCTGGTCGTAGCGCTTTGCTGCGGCCAGCCCGTGCTTGGCGATCGGCGGGTAGTCGTAGGTATGAATGAGGTAATGCGCAGCGCCGGGATGCTCAGGCTGCTGCTTGAATATCGGCTCCAGGATGCTCGCTGCCTTCAACTGGTTGGTGTACTTCTTGTCAGCCGGATTGAAGTTGGCGGAAAGCACCAACGCGTAAAGTGTTCCTGCCTCTGTGTCCTGGGGGTACTTGTTCATGACCTGCTCCATCGCTGTCTCAAGCGCCTTGGCGCGAGTGCGATGGTCGAGTTTGTCGTGATCACGGAAAAACGCGCCCAGTGCTTCGACGTAGTCGTGCTCGCGCTGCGATTTGAGCCCGGTGCGGCGAGCGCCCTCCAGTACCTCGTTGCCCTGGGCAAGCGCAGCCGGCGAGATGCCGCCAGGCCAGGTGAACGGATTGTCCAGGCTTGCCAGGGCTCGCGCCCAATGCGCCATGCCGCATGACGGATCCGCTTTCAGCACCTGCTCCAGCGGCTCCCGAATGTGCTGCCACGCAAACGAGTGGTAATAGGCAATTGCGGTGTTGAACGCCTGCTGCGCCTCGGCGTTGCATTCGACCGGAAAATGGACCTTGCCCAGACGCGCAGGCGTACCGTGCGGATGCGCGGTGTGTTGCGCCACAGCAGGAGTGCCGAGAGAAAAGCACAAGGCCGCGAGCGAGGCGGAAAAGGTGGTTGACCTGAATTTCATGACGCCCCCTGAAGGTGAGCAACGAAGTCCAATCAGGACTGAACCTTCCGAATTCAAACTGGAAAAGCCTACGACTGGCGCGAGTCGAAGTCAAGATCGGTCGCGCAGTTCGACCGCCTGTCGCTCAGCGCAGCCGAGTTGTCAAACTCATCCCGGTAGCCAGGCGGACCTCACCGGTGCGCGCCGCCGTGGGGATGACGCCAGAGCCATCGCGCCAACCGTTGGGTCCTTGTCGCTAAGCTCCTGGCGAACCCCGGCACGGCCCGCGCACCAGGCCGGCGAGCAGTGAATGCGCGGCCACCAGCGTCAGCGGCAGGCTCGCAAACCA
>JACCRJ010000542.1 GCA_013813615.1 Lautropia sp.
GCGTACGCGACCTTGATCAGCACCTCGCCGGCGCCGACCTCCGGACGAGGTCCTTCCTTGAGGACGAGGACGTCTGCCGGGCCGCCGTTACCGTGGTCGATGTATTTCATGTGGTCTCAGCGGATGAAGTGCTTGACGTGGTCGCTGCCCAGGCCGACTTTCTCGAAATGCTCTCGGTACTTCTCGATGCGGGTGAAGACGTCGTCGTAGCCGATACTGCGACCGTCGACATCGACGTACATCAGCGCGCCGTGTACGGTGAAGAGGGTCACCATTTCCTCGCAGTCGTCCGGCACCACCAGGGTGTGCGTTTCTCCCGGCGGCTCGAACACATAGCAGTTCTCGCGGGCGATCCAGTCGTGCTCCAGGTAGTACCAGCTGCCCTTCACCACCAGCGCATGCACCTGCCCGGAATGCCGATGGCGCTGCAGCACGCCGGAGCGCCGCACGCGCAGCAGATGGACATAGAAGCCGCCGGTGACGTTCAGGTGGATCGGCCGCGACCACGTGTCCGGTCCCACCGGCGCCCACAGCTTCTCGTCCGAGGTGTCGACGTCCGGCAGCATCATGTCCGGCGCCATGCCCCACGGCTGAGGCTTGGAGTAAGGCTGCAGCCCGGACGGCGGATCTGCGGGCTTGAGGTGACTTGCGGGCGTGTTCATCTTCACTTCGGGATCTCCTGCGGCCTAGGCCTTCTTGGCCGTTCATAATCTCATACTGCAATCTACTATCGATCCCGATGACCAGACGTATCGCCGCAGTCGCAGGCAGTGACGTTGCTACGCCAGCCCCGGGCCGGGACGCTCCCCGTGAGCCTGCCCGGCCGGCGCTCACCCCGGCGGCTGGCCATCCGGCGGCCAGCGTGGCGAGGCTGCTGGCTGCAGCGCTGGCGCTTCGCGAAGCGGTGGAGCGGCTGTCGTTCTCGCCGCCGGTGGCTCACGTGTACAACCCGCTGGATTATGCCTGGGAGGGCCACCGGCAATACCTGGAGCGCTTTGGCGCCGGCTCCAAGCGGATCGTCTTCCTCGGCATGAACCCGGGTCCGTTCGGCATGATGCAGACCGGCGTGCCGTTCGGCGAAGTAGCCGCAGTCCGCGGCTGGATGGGTATCCAGGTGCAGATCCGCGTACCCGTCGAGCAGCATCCGCGGCGCCCGATCCACGGATTCGACTGCCAGCGCTCCGAGGTCAGCGGCAGGCGATTGTGGGGCTGGGCCGAGCTGCGTTACGGCTCGGCGGCGAAGTTCTTCGCCGACGCCTTCGTCCTCAACTACTGCCCGCTGGTGTTCCTGGAGGCGTCCGGCCGCAACCGCACGCCGGAGCAGTTACCGGCCGCCGAGCTGCGGCCCCTGCAGGCAGCCTGCGACAGACACCTGGCCGCATGCGTCGAGGCGCTGCAGCCGTCCTGGCTGATCGGCGTCGGCGGTTTCGCGGAAAAACGCCTCAAGCAGCTGGTGGGAGGCAGCCTGCTGGGCAGCGACCTGGCCCGCCGCTTGCGCATCGGGCAGATACTGCATCCGAGCCCGGCATCGCCGGCCGCCAACCGCGGCTGGCTCGAAGCGGTGGACCAGCGGATGCAGGAATACGGGCTGCGCTGACGCCTCAGCCGGCCCGCGGGACGGAGAATCGCACGACGCCGTCCACGCCGACCGAGCGCTGCAGCTTGCCTGCGTACCAGAGTGCATGCAGATGGGC
The DNA here is from genome assembly GCA_013813615.1 of Lautropia sp. GTDB lineage: Bacteria > Pseudomonadota > Gammaproteobacteria > Burkholderiales > Burkholderiaceae_E > Lautropia. The sequence goes on from JACCRJ010000542.1 coordinate 1,695, forward strand.
CAGCGCCTCGCCCAGCGCGAACGTCATCTGGTGGGTGTCGAAGGTCCGGTTGAACATCAGGGGAACGGCCTGCGCGGCGCAGAGGGTCTGCTCGCAGCAGGCCGACAGCAGCATCGAAAGCCGCTCCTGGTGGTGGTCGTCCAGCTGGCGCAGGCGCTCGTGCAGCCTGCGAAACGGGCGGCCGTGGGAGGGAAGCACCAGCGTGCCGGGGTCGCAGGCCTGGTACTTCCTGAGGGAATCCAGGAACCACTGCACCGGGTTGCTGAGCGGCTCGATGTCGAACACCGACACGTTGGTGGAGATGCGCGGCAGCACCATGTCGCCGGCGATCAGCAGGCGGTGACCGGAGCAGTAGAGCGATGCGTGCTCCGGTGAATGGCCGTGCCCGATCACGACTTGCCAGGCGCGATCGCCGATGCTGATCTGCTGCCCTTCCA
>JACCRJ010000285.1 GCA_013813615.1 Lautropia sp.
GCGGAATCGACATCGTGGTTCACGCCGCCGGCGTCCTCGCGCCGCCCGCCGGGTCGCTCCCGAGCCGGGAGGCCTTCGAACGTGTCGCGCGGGTCGACCTGTTAGGTGCGATGGAACTGCTCGACGCTGCCGTGCCCCACATGCAGGCACAGATTGCCGGTGGCGCGGTTCCAGGTGCCATCGTGACCCTGGTGTCGGCGGAAGCGCTCTACGGCGATCCGGAGATGTGGATCGACGCTGCCAGCAAGGCGGCCTTGTTGAGCCTGACGCGTTCGCTCAGTCATCGCCTGGCCGGTTCCGGCATCGGTTGCAATGCGGTGATCCCGATGGCGGGCACCCGGCAGGTGGACGCGACGCTGCCTTACGGGCCAGAGCGTCAGGCCCACCACCGCCTGATGAAACCCCTGGCGCCGAGCCTGGTCGCCAACCTGGTGGCCTGGCTCTGCACGCCGCTTGCGGCCGGCATCAGCGGCCAGCTGTTCATGGCGCGGGGACGGGAGATACTGCTGTTTTCGCAGGCGCGGCCGGCGGACAGCTTCTTCCAGTCGCAGCTGCTCGAGCCGGAAGAACTGGCGCAGTCGATGAAAGAGATGCGCCGCGAACTCACCGACGACTGGACAGCGATCGACGCCTTCGGCAATGACCCCGTGCCGTGAACCGACCTCCCCCGCCCCGGCGCTGCCGCCACCCCCAGGATCGGTCCTCGATCATTTATGACAGACAACATTTTGAAACCACATGAAGCCTCGATGACGGAGCCCGCCGCAGCGCCGGAGATCGCCGCGTCGCGTCCGGCAGCGGGCCCGGCACCCGGCACCGCACCCGCCCCGATGCCAGGCCCCGCAGGCCCGGTGGGCCATATTCGCCTGACCTCGCACCCGTCCGGCGGCGCGCCGATGGCGGGCGCAACCCCACCGGTGGTATGGGGCGCCCCTGACGCGGCCCGTCGCGGACCGATCGTCGGCACCACCTTGAACCGATCTCACCGCAACGTCATCGGCACGCACTCCGGTTCCTACGGCATCTACCGGGCGCTGGCGGTCGCGGCGGGATCGCTCAAGAAGGCCCACCGCGCCGACCTCACCGACACGTCGCCGACCGACATCATCGGTCCGCATCCGTCCTGGTTCGATGCGGAGAGGATCGTGTCGCTGGACCCGTTCGGCGCCATCGTGGCCGACGCTTTTCGCGAACAGATCGCGGCCGGCGTCGACATCAGGCCGACGATCGCGGTCACCCAAGCCCACATCGAGTTGCCGGAAGTGAAGGCCGCGATGCAGGCGGGCCGGATGAAAGCCGACGGCAAAGTGCTGCTGGAGAACGGCTCGGCGGTGGTGACCAAGGCAGCCATCGAGCCGGTCTGGTGGCTGCCGGGCGTTGCCCGGCGCTTCGGCTGCAGCGAGGCGGCGCTGCGGCGCAGCCTCTTCGAGGAAACCGGCGGCATGTACCCGGAACTGGTGACCCGCAGCGACCTGGAGGTCTTCCTGCCGCCGATCGGCGGGCAGACCCTCTACATTCTCGGCGATCCGCGACACCTCTCCGATCCCGGCGTGACACTCACCTGCCGGGTGCATGACGAATGCAATGGCTCCGACGTGTTCGGATCCGACATCTGCACCTGCCGGCCCTATCTGACCCATGCCATCGAGGAGTGCATCCACGGTGCCCAGAAGGGCGGCGTCGGTCTCATCGTCTACTCGCGCAAGGAGGGCAGGGCGCTAGGCGAAGTCACCAAGTTCCTGGTCTACAACGCGCGCAAGCGCCAGGTGGGTGGGGACTCGGCGGACAAGTACTTCCTGCGCACCGAGTGCGTTGCCGGCGTCCAGGACATGCGCTTCCAGGAACTCATGCCGGACACCCTGCAGTGGCTGGGCATCCGCAAGATCCATCGCCTGGTGTCGATGAGCAACGTCAAGTACGACGCGATCACCCGCTCGGGCATCGAGGTGGTGGAGCGGGTGAGCATCCCGGAGGAACTCGTGCCGGCGGACGCAAGAGTGGAGATCGAGGCGAAGCTCGCAGCCGGCTACTTTTCTGTCGGCGAAGTCCCAGGTGCGGAGAAGCTGGCGCAGACCAAGGGGCGCGGGCTGGGTGACTGAATCCGAAGACGCGCCGGCGATACCGGCCGCTGACCGCGCGGCCGCGCTGGCCCGCCTGCGCTCCCCGGCGCTCATCCGCACGCGTTGCCGTCGCATACTGGACGCCGTCGCCGCCGGCCGGTCGAGCCATTTCCGCTTCGAGCCGGCCCGGTTGTCGGCGGCTGCGGACCTGGTCGCCGACATCACCCGCCGGCGCTATCCGAACCTGGCGGTTCCCTATCACAGCCGCTGGCGTCACTTCGAAGCCGGCGGCATCGACCGGCATACGCCGCTGCGTCTGCAACTGCTCGAGCAGTCCGGCGGCGATCAGCGGTTTGCAGCGCGGTCGCTGGTTGACCTCGCGGTGGTCAGCGTGCTGCTGGACGCCGGCGCCGGCGCCGCCTGGACCTGGCAAGAGGACGGCACGGGGATGCGGATCGGCCGCTCCGAGGGCCTCGCGCTGGCAAGCCTTCAGGGCTTTCGCGCCGGCGTCTTCTCGTCCCTGCCGGGCGAGCCATTGCGGGCCGACGCGGCCCGCCTGCAGGGCATCGATGAGGCGGACCTGGCAGCGGTCTTCCAAGTGAGCGGCACCAACCCGCTGGTCGGGCTGGCCGGGCGGACCCGGCTGTTGAACGCGCTCGGTGCCGCGCTGGCCCGCCTGCGCTCCCCGGCGCTCATTCGCACGCGTTGCCGTCGCATACTGGACGCCGTCGCCGCCGGCCGGTCGAGCCATTTCCGCTTCGAGCCGGCCCGGTTGTCGGCGGCTGCGGACCTGGTCGCCG
>JACCRJ010000665.1 GCA_013813615.1 Lautropia sp.
ATCGTCGAAACCTTGGACTCCTTGGTGGGAGTGGGCGCTCACAATTCGCTGCAGTTCGTAAGCCAGCCGGACCGCGGCGTGACCTACGCGCGCAAGGTCGAGAAGGCCGAAGCGCGGATCGACTGGGACCGGGACGCCGCCGGCATCGCGAACTCGATTCGCGCCTTCGACCCGGTCCCGGGCGCCACCACTGCCCTGACCCGCCAGCCGGAACTTCCGATCCGGCTGTTCATTCCGGCGGTGATCGGCGGCACGACGGCCGCCTCGATCCCGGGCGAGATCGTAGCGGTGACCCCTCAAGGCCTTCTGGTGGCGACCGGCAACGGTATCCTCGGGGTGTCGCAGTTGCAACGGGCCGGCGGGCGCCGGCTGGCGGTATCGGACTTCCTTCGCGGCCATCCGATTCAGGCGGGAGAGCGGTGGCTGTCTTGATTCGCGCGCAATCGGCCTCATTCTCGAGCTGTCCGACAAGACGGTTCAGGTCTTCATCGGCAGGAGTGGTCGGCCAGAGCCGTACGGGCACTTCGTTCACTTGACGGTCATTTTGGTCTGCTGGAGGTTGAGCATGCTTGCCTGGTTGAAGACGGGGATCCTGATGGCGGCCATCACTGCGCTGTTCGGTGCGATCGGCGGCGCGATCGGCGGCGAGTCGGGGATGATCATGGCGCTGGTTTTCGCGGCCGTGACCAACTTCTTCGCCTACTGGTTCTCAGACAAGTTGGTCCTGCGGATGTACAAGGCGCGGGAGGTCGACGAAACCTCGGCCCCGCAGTTCTACACCATGGTCCGGGAACTGGCGGAGCGCGCGCAGCTGCCGATGCCCAGGGTCTACCTGATCGAGGAGGACGCGCCGAACGCGTTCGCCACTGGTCGCAACCCGGCGAATGCCGCAGTGGCTGCCACCACCGGGCTCCTTCGCGTGCTCACCGCCCGCGAGCTTCGCGGCGTGGTGGCGCATGAACTGGCGCATGTAAAGCACCGGGACATCCTGATCTCGACGATCTCGGCCACCATGGCGGGCGCGATCTCGGCGCTGGCGAACTTTGCGATGTTCTTCGGCGGCCGCAGCGACAACGGCCGGCCAGGCAATCCGATTGCCACGATTGCGCTCGCCTTGCTTGCACCGATCGCGGGTGCGCTGATCCAGATGGCCATCTCGCGCGCCCGCGAGTTCGAAGCCGATCGGATGGGCGCCGACATCAGCGGCGATCCCCAGGCACTGGCTGCGGCACTGGAGAAAATTCATCATTACGCCCGCGGCATCCCGCTGCCCGTCACCGAACGGCATCCGGAAACGGCGCAGATGATGATCATGAATCCGCTGAGCGGCGGGGGCTTGCAGGGGTTGTTCTCCACGCACCCCAGCACCGAGGAGCGGATCCGGCGCCTGCTGGCAATGGCAGGCGTTGGCCAACCGGTCTGACGCCGCAGGCGCCGCGAGGCGCGCACCGCTCGCCGACGAGCTGACGATCTGTGCCCTGGTGATCAGGGACACGCTTACCGGCAGGCACCTGGACGCCGCGCTCGCGCGCCTTCTCGACGGAACCGCCGGTGCCGCGGCGCCATCCCACGTTTCGGCGCGGGCGGTCCGGGACATGGCGTACGCCGCAATGCGGCAGATGGGCTGCCTGCGGTTTCTGGCAGCCCGCCTCAACGCCCGCAAGCCGTCGCCGCTGCTGGGGGCCCTGCAGTTGGCGGCGCTCTCGCAACTCCTGGATGGCCGACGGGCGGCTGCGGTCGTCATCGACCAGGCGGTCGCCGCCGCGCGTCACCTGCCGGAGGACCTGGGCAACCGATTCAGCGCCGGCTTCCTCAACGCCACCCTGCGCCGCTTCGAACGGGAGCGTGCCGCGCTGCTGCAGCAGGCCGCCGACGAACCGGAAGCCGTCTACAACCACCCGGGATGGTGGATCGATGCCGTCCGCAAGGCCTGGCCGCAGGACTGGCAGCGCCTCCTGCGGGACTCGCTGGAGCAGGCCCCGCTGACGCTGCGGGTCAACCGGCGCGGCACGGCTGTCACCGATGCCAGCCGCGGCCTCGCCGCCGCGGGTCTGCCGAATCGCCAGGTCGGCGAATCGGCGCTGGTGCTGGAGCAGGCGGTGGCTGTGGCGCAGATTCCCGGTTTCGCCGAAGGCGCGTTCACCGTCCAGGATGCCGGCGCACAGTTGGCCGCGCCGCTGCTGCGCCCGGCCGACGGTGAGCGAATCCTCGACGCCTGCGCCGCGCCGGGAGGCAAGACCACCCACCTGCTGCAGCTCGCCGACTGCCTCGTGCTCGCCCTGGACCTGGATGCGCAGCGAACCGGCCGGATCCAGGAGAACCTGCGTCGCGAGCGCCTGCCGGTCCATCCGTCGTGGCCGCCGCCGGATTGGGGGGCGGTGGTCCGCCAGGCTGACGCGACGCGCCCGCAGGGCTGGTGGGACGGCGAGCCGTTCGACAAGATCCTGCTCGATGCGCCTTGCAGCGCATCCGGAATCGTCCGGCGCCATCCGGATGTGCCGTGGCACCGCAGACGTGGCGACACCACAACATTTGCCGCGCAGCAACTGCTGCTGCTGCGCGCGCTTTGGCCGCTGCTCAGGCCGGGTGGTACATTGCTTTACGTCACCTGTTCCATCTTCCCGGAAGAGGGCGAGGCGGTGATATCAGCCTTCTGCTCGCATCTTGCCGATTGCGTTCGCAAGCCGGTCTCGACATCCTGGTCGGACGGCCAGGCGATCCTGTCGCAATTGTTGCCAACCAGCACCGACGCCCGCGAGCACGATGGATTTTTCTACGCGTTACTGAGCAGGCAATCTTGAATCGGCGTCCTTTTCTGGCGGCGCTGGGGTGCGCGGTGCTGCTGACCTGGATGCGGCCGGCGCAGTCCGGCGGCACGATCCAAGTGGAGCAGGCCCGGCTGGATGTCTCCCGGCCGGACGACCTGGTCCTGCTTTCCGCCGACTTCACCCTCGCCCTGACCGAGACGCTGCGCGACGCCGTCAACCGCGGGCTGCCCCTCTACTTCCTGACCGAGGTGCAGGTCCAGCGCAACCGCTGGTACTGGCTCGACGAGACGGTGGTTGCGACCCAGATCGAATGGCGCCTGTCCTATCACGCGCTGACCCGCCAGTTCCGGGTGGCCGTGAGCGGGCGCAGCGACTCCTTCGGTTCGCTCGAGGAAGCGCTGGCCGCCATGACCAGCGTCAAGGGCTGGAGCGTCGCCCCGCTGTCGAAGTTCGAGCCACGCACCGTCTATGAGGTCTGGGTGCGAATGCGCCTCGACATCACGCGGTTACCGAAACCCTTCCAGATGACGGCCCTGACCGATAGCGACTGGAATCCCCAATCCGAATGGAAGCTGTTCGACTTCAGCGTTCCGAGCCCGACAAGCGCGCGGTGACCCGGGCGCTGCGGCTGTCGCTGGTGCTGTCGGTCGCACTGGCGGCCGTGCTGTTGTCCCTTCTGGCGTTCGCCAGCGGCAACAACGAGCTTCTGCAGCGGCACTACGGGCTGCTGCTCTGGCTCAACGTCGGTGTCGCGATCGGCCTCGCGATCCTCGCCATCGAACTGGCGCGCCGGCTCTACATCCGCTATCGCCGCGGCCTCTTCGGCACCCGGTTGATGGCCCGGCTGGCGATGTCGTTCATCCTGATGACGGTCGTGCCGGTGCTGCTCATCTATGTGGTGGCGGTGCAGTTTCTCGGCCGTTCGATCGAATCCTGGTTCGACGTCCCGATGGAGCGTGCGCTCGACTCCGGCCTCAACCTCGGGCGTACGACCCTCGATTCGATGCTGGTCGACCTGAACGCGAGAGCGCGCGGGGCCGCTGCCGAACTCGAAGCCACTTCGCCGCTGCAGTGGGCCGACAAGCTGCACGAGCTGCGGGAACGCACCGGTGTGCAGGAGGCGCTGATCATCACGAGCTCCGGCCGGATCCTGCAGGCGAGCGGTTCGCGCTTCTCCTCGCTGGTGCCGGACATGCCGTCGGCAGCCGCCCTGCGCCA
>JACCRJ010000667.1 GCA_013813615.1 Lautropia sp.
TTATGGATCCGCTGGATCTTCGACTGAAGGACGAGCTGGCAACCGGTGAATGGGCGGCCATGCTGGCCGGCGCGCTGGCCGCAGAACCCGTTGCCGAACAAGCATTTGTCGTGCATCTCAGCGGCGACCTGGGGGCCGGCAAGACATCGCTGGCTCGGGCCATGCTGCGCGCACTCGGTTTCCACGGCGCGGTCAAGAGCCCTACATTCGCTCTTCTCGAACCGTATAATCTTGTGAAGTTCGTGGTGTATCACTTTGATTTATATAGATTCACAACCAGCGACCAATGGTTTGACGCAGGGTTCGACGACATCCTGGCCGGCCCCGGGCTGGTGCTCATCGAATGGCCTGAAAAGGCAGCCGGCGCGCTGGCTGACCCGGACCTGCTGCTTCGCCTGGCGGCTACCGGCGAGGGCGACGAACGACGCCTGCACGCCCGCGCCTTTTCCGACGGCGGCAGGCGATGTCTGACCCGCGCTTTCTCGGGCCTGCAGAAGCCGGCATCGAATGCGCCGGCGACCCCCCCACCCGCCGCCGACTCCTGAAGGCGGGCTTCGGCTGCGTCGTCGCGCTCGACCTGACGCTCGCCCGCGGCGCTGCAGCCGCCGTCGCCGCAGTCCGCGTCTGGCCCGCCAAGGAATACACCCGCGTCACCCTGGAGCTCGCGCAGCCGCTGGAGCATTCGCACTTCACCATCGAGAACCCGCACCGCGTGGTGGTCGACCTCCAGGGAATCGCCGTCGATGCCTCGCTGCGGGAGCTGGTCGCCAAGGTGATTCCGTCGGACCCCTACATTCAGCAGATCCGGGTCGGCCAGTTCGATCCGCAGACGATGCGGCTGGTGTTCGACCTCAAGCAGCGGGTCAAGCCACAGGTCTTCACCCTCGCGCCGGTGGCGCATTACCGGCACCGCCTTGTCATCGACCTTTATCCCACCGTGCCGCCGGATCCGCTCGACCTGCTGATCGCGCAGACCGAGGCCACCGCCGTCACCCGCGGACGGGCGACGGAACCGGCGCAGGCGCCGGGTGCGTCAGCGGAGCCGTCGGGCAGAGGCGGCGGGCAGGTCCTCCCGCGCCGCGCGCCGGTCTCGCGGATGGTGACGATCGCGATCGACCCTGGCCACGGCGGTGAGGATCCAGGCGCAATCGGCCCGCGCGGGACGCTGGAGAAGGACGTGGTGCTCGCGGTCGCGGCGCGGGTGCAAAAGAAGCTCGCCCGGGAACCGGAGACGCGCGTGTACCTGACGCGGGACGGCGATTACTTCGTGCCGCTCGCCACCCGGGTGAGCAAGGCTCGCGCGGTGAAGGCCGACCTCTTCGTGTCGATCCATGCCGACGCCTTCGTGATGCCCCGGGCGCAGGGCTCGTCGGTCTACGTGCTCTCAGACAGCGGCGCGAGCAGCGTCGAGGCGCGCTGGCTGGCCAGCAAGGAGAACAACGCGGACCTGGTGGGGGGCGTCAACCTGCGGACCCGCAACCGCGAGACCGCGCAACTGCTGATGGAGCTGATGACCACCTCGCAGATCCGCGACAGCAGGAAGTTCGCGGCGTCGGTGCTCTCTGAGCTGGGCGACATCGGCCGACTGCACAAGCCAGGCGTGGAGCAGGCTGGTTTCGCGGTCCTGAAGGCGCCCGACGTGCCGTCGATCCTGGTGGAGACGGCCTTCATCAGCAACCCGGAGGAGGAGATGAAGCTGCGCAGCGCGAGGTACCAGGACGCCCTCGCCGACGCAATCGTCCGCGGCATCCGGGCCTACTTCAGGGACAACCCGCCGGGGCCGCGCGGCAGGACGCTCTAGCGCTGCAGCCGTTCCATGAAGCGCGCCACCCCAGGCCGCCCCGGGCGCTCAGATACTCACGCGCTACGGATTGCGGCGGCGCGCTTCTTCAGGATGGTGTGCCGCAGGACTTCGAACACGGCGGGCAGGCCCGGGATGATGATCATCGCCAGGGTCACCCACTCGAAGTTTTCCTTGACCCAGGGGGTGTTGCCCAGCAGGTAGCCCAGGGTCGTCAGGCTGACCACCCAGAGCAGCGCGCCCACCACGTTGTAGAGCGCGAACTTGGCGTAGGTCATGTCCGCGACGCCCGCCACGAAGGGCGCGAACGTCCGGATGAAGGGCATGAAGCGCGCGACGATGATGGTGATGCCGCCGTGCTTCTCGTAGAAGGCATTGGTGCGGTCGAATGCCGCGCGGTTGAAGAAGCGGCTGCTCTCCCAGCCGAACACCTTCGGCCCGAAGTAGCGCCCGACCGAATAATTGACGGCGTCACCGATGATCGCCGCGAAGGTCAGCAATATCAGCAGCACACGCAGGTCGAGTCCGCCCACCGCCGCGATCGTGCCGGCGACGAACAGCAGCGAGTCCCCCGGCAGGAACGGCATCACGACCAGCCCCGTTTCGACGAAGATGATCAGGAACAGCAGTGCGTAGACCCAGGCGCCGTGGTTCTCCACCACCGTCGCCAGGTGTTTGTCCAGATGCAGGAAGATGTCGAGCAGCGACGAAAGGTCCATGGGGCTGAGGCCGGGTTCCGCAGGCGCCCGATGATACAGGCCACCTATAATCCCCTTCTACGCGCAACCCGGCCGACATGCCAACCACCGCACGCCAGTTTCCCCTCAGACCGACGGACCCCGCTGCAGGCGGCGGCACCGGTGCGGGCGCGGTGAACGTCGCCGGCGGGGACCTCCCGCGGGCAGTGGTTGCGGGTGTGATCGCGCTGCTGCCGGACACGCTGATCAGCCAGATTGCCGCCGGCGAGGTGATCGAGCGGCCTGCATCGGTCGTCAAGGAACTGCTGGAGAACGCCGTCGACGCGGGTGCGGACCACATCGAGATCAGGATCGACGACGGCGGCCTCAGGCGCCTGCTGGTCAGCGACAACGGCTGCGGCATCGCGCCCGGGCAGATCAGGCTGGCCCTGCTCAGGCACGCGACCAGCAAGGTCCGTTCGCTCGAGGATCTGGAGCGGGTCGCATCGCTCGGCTTTCGCGGCGAGGCGCTGGCTTCGATCGCGTCGGTTGCGCAGCTGGCGATCACCACCCGCACCGGACAGGCCGACCACGCCTGGACGATGCAATCCACACCCGGCCGGCCCCTGCCCGAGCACCCCGCGCCGGCCGCGGCCGACAGGGGCACCACCATCGAGGTGATGGACCTGTTCTCGGCCACGCCGGCACGGCGCAAGTTCCTGAAGGCGGCCGCCACCGAAGCCGCGCACTGCCTGGAGGCGGTCCGGCGGATCGCACTGGCGCATCCCGGTGTCGCCTTCGACGTCTACCAGGACGGCCGCGAGGTGCGGCACTGGGCCGCGACCGACCTGGAAGTCCGCACCCGCGAAGCGATCGGCGACCAGGGCGTGCTGCATGCAGTGGACGCCAGCGCCGGCCCGATGCAGCTCGACGGACTGGTGTGCGATCCCGACGCGGCCCGCGGCCGCCCCGACCGGCAGTACCTCTACGTCAACGGCCGATACGTGCGCGACCGGATGCTGGGACAGGCGGTGCGCCAGGC
>JACCRJ010000670.1 GCA_013813615.1 Lautropia sp.
GATCTGCTCGACCAGCGGCCCCGGCAGCGAGACATTGCCTTTGCCGAGGAATCCGAGGTTGACCGGAAACGATTCCGCCGCGCGCAGCATCTGCTCCAGATGCCAGGGGCCGGGCGTTACGGTGGTGGCGTTGGTGCCGGTGGCCGGCCCGGTGCCGCCGCCGAGCATGGTGGTGATGCCGGACGCGATCGCTTCCTCGATCTGCTGCGGGCAGATGAAATGGATGTGCGAGTCAACGCCGCCGGCGGTGGCGATCATGCCTTCGCCGGCGATGACTTCGGTGGCGCCGCCGATCGGAATGGTCACGCCCGGCTGGATGTCCGGATTGCCGGCCTTGCCGATGCGCCAGATGCGGCCGGCCTTCAAACCGATGTCCGCCTTGACGATGCCGGTGACCGCGTCGATGATCAGCGCGTTGGTGATGACGGTATCGGCGACGTCCTTCGAGAGCAGTTGGCCTTGACCCATGCCGTCGCGGATCACCTTGCCGCCGCCGAACTTGACCTCTTCGCCGTAGACGGTATGGTCGGCTTCGACTTCCGCGATCAGGCCGGTGTCCGCCAGCCGGATGCGGTCGCCGACGGTGGGGCCGAACATTTCGGCATAGGCTTTCCGGGAAACCTTCATTTGGGCGCACCCCTCGCCGCGGCCTTTACGGAGCCCTTCGCCGAACCCTTCGCCAAACTCTTCTTTTTCTTCTCGAGCCCGCCCATCACCTGCTGCCGGAAGCCAAAGACCTTCCGGGCCCCGGCAAGCTCGACCAGTTCCACGGTGCGGCCTTGGCCGGGCTCAAAACGCACGGCGGTTCCGGCGGCGATATTCAACCTGAAACCGTAGGCAGCGTCCCGATCGAATTCCAGCGACGGATTGGTCTCGAAGAAGTGGTAGTGCGAGCCCACCTGGACCGGCCGGTCGCCGGTGTTGGCGACCCTGACGGTGACGGTCCTGCGGCCGGCATTGAGTTCGATGTCGCCATCGGCGGCGAATAACTCCCCTGGAATCATCTGCACCCTCGGTTGCGCATTCCTTGCACCGGGAACGCGTTCGGACTTAGCGAATAGTACGACCAACCTGTCCCGGCAAGCGCCTGCGTAAGGACATGGCTGCCGAAGCCGCCGCGATCGCCTGACGGAACAGCCTGCGCTGACGATCTCGTGCGCCGCTATTGAGGTTCCCCGCAAAGGGGTATAGCTTTCGGAAAAGCACTCACCAGGACGGGCGTATCGACGAAGGACCGGGGTGCATTATCTTCTGACGAGAGATGAGGAACAGGATGATGATCTTTCGGCAATTGCTCGATCCCCAGTCTTCAACCTACAGTTACCTCCTGGGCGATGTGCAGTCACGCGAAGCCCTGCTGATCGATCCGGTGTTCGAGCAGGCGCGCCGGGACGGCGCTCTGATCGGCGAGCTCGGCCTGCGACTGGTCGTTACGCTCGAGACGCACGTGCACGCCGACCACGTCACCGGCGCATGGCTCTTGAAGCAGCGCCTCGGCAGCAGGATCGCGCTTGCAGACGCAGGTGGTGCGCAAGGCGCTGATATGGTGCTGGCCCACGGCAGTCGGGTGGCATTCGGACGGCGCTACGTGGAGGCGCGAGAAACGCCGGGACATACCCGCGGCTGCCTGACGTATGTGCTTGACGACGAGTCGATGGCGTTCACCGGCGACAGCCTGCTGATCCGGGGCTGCGGGCGGACCGACTTTCAGAACGGCGACCCCCGCACGCTGTACAGTTCGGTGCACAGCCAGATCTTCACGCTGCCGCCATCGTGCCTGATCTACCCGGCCCATGATTATCGCGGCCTCACGGTAACCAGCGTAGACGAGGAGCGCCGCTTCAATCCGCGGCTCGGCAACGGCATCGGCGAAGCAGACTTCACGGGCTATATGAACAACCTGGGGCTGCCGCATCCAAAGCAGATCGACGTCGCCGTGCCGGCGAACCTGCAATGTGGACGCCCTGCGGACATCCAGACGAAGGCCACCGACCCTGCCTGGGCGCCGCTGACTTTCACCTTTGCGGGCATCTGGGAGATCCAGCCGGCCGCGCTGGAAGAGGTAGCGGCAGCGGTCCAGATCGTCGATGTGCGGGAAGCATCCGAGTACGGCGGTCCGCTCGGCCATATCGCCGGCGCGCTGCCGATCCCCCTCGGGGAACTGGCCACGCGGGTGACCGAACTTGTGCCAGAGCGGCCGGTGGTCGCCGTCTGTCGTTCGGGGGCCCGCTCGGCACAGGCTTGCGTGATCCTGCAGCGGGTTGGATTCAACGACCTGGCAAATCTCGCCGGTGGCATGCTGCGCTGGCGCGCGGAGGGTTTTCGTGCCGAAGGAGGTCACCCGTAGGCTGAGGAGGAAGGCTTGCTGGTCGGCTTCACGCCGACGGCAAGAAGCGTTCACGAGTCGGAACCAGCGCCAGGCCGTATGGTTCGAAGAAGTGGTAGTGCGAGCCCACCTTTTTCAGTACAGCCCTTCCTGGGCCCCGGTGGCTGCGACGCTCAGTCGCAGGCGGTCGGCGCGCCATCCCAGCACGACGAGCAGGATCGACAGTTGTATCAGCAGCGCGGCGGTCCACTCCATCGTGTTCTGCAAGCGGTCCCCGTCCAGGGGCAGACCGTAGTCGGCCGCGACGAACAGCAGGCCCATCGCCAGCACGATCAGCAGCAACGCCAGCAGCGGACCCACCAGCCATCGCGACCACGAGCGCGGACCTGCAGCCGCCAGTGCGCCGAGCCGGCCGAGCAGCAGCACCTGGGCAATGTAGGTGCAGCCGAAATAGACGTTGATGCCGTAGCGTCGCATCAGCTGGTAGGTCGGGCCTTCGGCTCCGAGGAAGGTCACGTACAGGATCATGAACAGCACGCCGACCAGTCCCGACGCGAGCATCCATCGCGAGCCACGGTCACCGGCCGCCAGGAGCCAGCGCTGGTTCAGCCACCAGTAGAGCCCCAGCAGCGCGGTGTACGGCAGCAGCGCACCGCGAAACAGGTGGTTGGCCCAGCCGTGCCGACCGGCCCGGCTGATCGAGGTACAGCCGTCCCAGTAGGGGTTGCAGAGCGGCACGTAGTCCTCGACGACGGAAATCGAATAGGCCGCGTGCACGATCAGGATCGGCCACAGGGCTACGAAGAGGCCCAGGCCGACGAGTACAGCGGGCGGACGCGACGTCGAGCGGTTGGACATGTCTGTGGATGTGTCCGTGGTTCATTGCGGGCCGATGGGCAACTACTGACATCGGCTTGGGAGAGGCG
>JACCRJ010000695.1 GCA_013813615.1 Lautropia sp.
CATCTGCGGCGCCCAATGAGAACCAGCCCGCAGCGCACATTCCGCGCGCGGGCCTGGCCAACGCAGCGAAGGAGTCGGAGATGAGCATGACCGTGGGTGGCGCCGAGGGTTCGGATACCGGGGGCAAGCTGGGCGGGCTGCGCCCCTGGTTGCGGCTGTTTCTGGGCATCAGCGGCGGCGCGGTCGCGATCGCCTGCACGCTCGGCCTGCTGGTGGTCCTGACCACGGCGGTGGCACAGGCGCAGCCAATGCAGGCGCAGCCAATGCAGGCGCAGCCGGCGCAGGCGCGGTCGGCCCGGGAATCGGACGTCGGCGCGATACTGCCCCGCCTTCGGGCGCACGAGGGCAGCGGCGGGATCCGCGAGGAAGAACAGGACCGGATTGGCAAGGACCCTTCATGGCAGCCGCCATCAATGCACCAGGGAATCCTTCCCGCGAAGGGAAGCAGCGAAGTCGCCGCCGACGCCACCGGTTTCGACGACGCGGCCCTGGAATCGCACGTTGCCGGCGAGATCGACAGCGACCTCGCGCGCGACATTGCCGAGCCCGCCGCGGCGATCTCATCCAAGTAGAGGATGTCGAAGGAAGGATGACAAGCTACAGTGTGCGCTCCTCTCTCTCTCTCTCTCTCTCTGACGATGTCTCCTTAGCTCTGGATGGTTGGCCCGGCTGGAACCACGGTTCCGCCGGGCTTTTTCTTGCGTCTGTATAGCCCCTGCCGCGTCGAGGTGCTGCGCCCTCACCGCGCGCCCACGCGCGCTACATTTGGAATCGACATCCACCGGAGATTCTCATGCCGCTCTTCAAAGGCTTCAGTCGTTCGACAGGTCCACAGCGCTCCATCCGCCGGCTCGGCCTGCCCGGCACCTCAGCCGTCGCCTTGTTGGCCTCGGTGGCCGCGCTGCTGGCTTCGCCGGCGGCCGCCCAGGAAGACTGGCCGTCGAAAACCGTCCGGATCGTTGTCCCGTTCGCCGCAGGGGGTACCACCGACATCTCGGCAAGGCTTGTGGCGGACCACCTGACGCAGGCATTGAAGCAGACGTTCATCGTCGAGAACAAGGCGGGTGCGGGCGGCAACATCGGCGCCGCGGAGGTCGCCAACGCGGCCCCGGACGGGTACACCTTCCTGATGAACACCCCCGGCCCCGCGGCAATCAACCAGTTCCTCTACGGGCAGATGCCATTTGACCAGAAGGCCCTGGTGCCCGTCTCCTTTGTGGTCCGTGTGCCCAACGTGCTCATGGTCAACCCCGCCACGGTGAAGGCGCGCACCCTCGAGGATTTCCTGGCCGAGGTCAAGGCCAATCCCGGCAAGTATTCCTATGGATCACCCGGCAACGGCAGCACCGGCCACCTGTCGACGGAACTGCTGAAGACCATGGCCGGCATTTCCATCGCCCACGTTCCGTATCGCGGCAGCGCACCGATGCTGCTAGACCTGGTCGGCGGCACGATCCAGATGGCCATCGACAACCTGCCTTCGGCAATGGGACAGATCAAGGCGGGCAAGGTGATCCCCTTGGGTGTGACGTCCACCACCAAGGTGGATACCCTGCCGGACGTGCCTCCGATCGCCAGCAAGGTGCCGGGCTACGAGGCCGAGTCCTGGTTCGTGCTGATGGCGCGCAACGGCACGCCGCCCGCTATCATCGGCAAGCTGTCGGCTGAAGTCGACAAGATCCTGAACAAGCCGGAATTGATCGAACGCTTTGCGGCCCTGGGCGCTAAGCCGGTGGGCGGTACGCCTGAATCGCTGGGCAATTTCATCGCGGCCGAGACGACCAAGTGGCAGAAGGTCGTCAAGGACTCGGGCGCGAAGATCGACTGAGGGTCCGACGCTGATTCAAGGCGAGAGTGGATCATCAACGGGCCTGGACCGGGAGCGGCCGAGCGAATCCGCCTGAATGATTGCGCGCTCGACGTCCCCGGCGGACATTCTGCGTTGGAAGTTTCCGATATAGGGGGCCTTCAGCGTCAGGTCACCCACGAGGGCCAACTCTTGCGCGGCGAGTGCTTCCTGCCCGAGGTCCCGAAGCGTGATGGGCAGGCCCAAGTTCGCCAGAAGATCGAGATGCTCCCGCAGCTCGGCAACCGACCGCTCCTCGAGCACCAGCTGGACCAGTGTCCCGAAAGCCACCATCTCGCCGTGCAGAGCGCCGGAGAGGGAGGGAATGGCAGTCAGGCCCCTCAGCAGCGCATGCGCGATCGACAATCCACCGCTTTCGAAGCTCAACCCGCTGAGAAGCACCGTGGCCTCGATCACGTTCTCGACGTCCTCGGTGCATTCGTGTCGCGCGACGGCCGCCAGGGACGCCGCCCCGCACTCCCGGATCACCGCATAGCACCGGTCGGCCATGGTGCGGGCCGTCTGCGGCGGCAAGCCGCCGAAGAAGTTCCGCCCGCGCGCTGCGCCGCATTGAGCGGCCTCGAAGCGCTTGGAAACGGCATCGCCGATGCCGGCGCGAAAGAAGCGCACCGGCGCCTTGACGATCACCGCGGTGTCCACCAGCACCACGTCGGGGTTGCGCGTCAGGTACTCGACGCCGACCAGGCGGTGGCTCTCGTCATACACGACGATCAGCCGCGAGGTCGGGGAGTCGTTGGACGCAACAGTCGGTGCGACGACCAGCCGCGCACGAAGCGTACGGGCGACCCCCTTGGCTGTGTCGATCGTCTTGCCGCCGCCCAGTGCGACCACGACATCCGCACCGCTGGCGGCCGCCTGCCGGGACAGCTCGGCGATGACTGCGTAGGTGCACTCGCCGCCGAACCGCAGGCGTTCGACCGGGAGCCCGGTTCGCCTCAGGGCATCGGGGATGAGGCTGCCCAGCGCCATCTCGACGATATCGTCGGACACGACCACCGGGCGGCGGCAACCCATCTCCACAACCAGGTTGCCGAGCAGACCAAGGGCACCCGACCCCTGCACGTAGCGACCGGGAAATCCGATCACGCGCATCGATTCGATCGTACTGTCACCCATTGCTTCCATCATCCCAGAAAAAGTCGCGGCGACCGCCGTCGATGCACAGCAATGCGCCGTTGATGAAAGCGGCCTGCACGGAACACAGGAAGGCAACTGCCGCCGCCACTTCTTCGGGGCGACAGGTCCGGCCAACTGGATTCTGCCGTGTCAGGACACTTCGCATCTGCGGTGTGAACGCGGCAATCAAGTCGGTTTCGACATAACCGGGTGCGATCGCGTTGGAGGTGATGGCCATCGCGCCGACCTCCTTGGCCAGGGTGCGCGTAAATCCCGCGATACCTGCCTTGGCTGCGGCGTAGTGCGCCACGCCGGGCCGGCCGCCGCCGGTAAAGTTCATCGACGAGGTGTTGACGATGCGCCCGTAGCCATTGGCGTGCATGTGCGGAATCACCGACCGGCTCCAAAGGAAGGTGCTCCGCATGTGGACGCCGACCATGCGATCCCAGTCATCCAGCGGCATGTCGGCGACGCGCCAGGCCGGGTTGACGCCGATGCCGGCATTGTTGACGAGTATGTCGATCCGACCGAACCGGTGCGACACCGCGGCGACAACGCGTCGCGTATCCTGCTCGTCAGAGGCGTTAGCCTGAAATGCCGTAGCTCGCTGCCCCCCCCGCCTCAGCGCTTGTGCCGCGGCGTCGGCGGCCTTGCCATCGACGTCGACGATGACTATCTCACAACCCTCGTGACCAAGGCACCGGGCCTCGCAGAGCCCGATCCCCCTTGCGCCACCGGTGACGATCGCAACCCTGCCTTCAAGTCCGAGATCCATGGCTCACCCCTTGACCGCGCCGGCCGCCAGGCCCTGGATGAAATAGCGGCTGAGAAAAACGAACATGGCGAAGAGAGGGGCCGCAATGAGCGTGGCCCCGGCCATCACCTCGCCCCAGCGCGCATCGAATGTCCCGAGGATGGCAGCCAGGCCTACCGGCAGCGTCATGTTGGAATCACTGGAGACAAGCACGAACGAGAAGACGTAGTCGGTCCAGGACAGCAGGAACGAGAAGATCGCCACCGTGACGATGCCCGGCAGCGACAGCGGCAAGACGATGCGAACGAAGGCGCCCAGCCGCGTACAGCCATCGACCATTGCCGCCTCCTCCAGGTCGAAGGGCATGTTCTTGAAGAATCCCCAGAACAGCCAGACACCGAGTGGCAGGGTCAGGGTGCAGTGTGCCAGCACGACGGCCAGGAGGTTGTCGGCGAGACCCATCCGGGCGAACAGCGACAACATCGGGATCGCCAGCAGCATTGGCGGGAACATGTACGCATAGAGCATGCCGCCGACGATGGCAGACTTGCCGGGTACCCGATAGCGCGTGACGGTGTAGGCGATCACCAGGGACAGGACCAGCGTCACCACCACCACCACGGAGGCGACCAGCAGGCTGTTGCGAAACTGCTGCACGTAGTCGGTGAGTTCGAGCAGCGTCACGTAGTTCTCGAACTTCCAGTCGATACGCGCGGGTATCAGCGTTGGCGACGCGAACAGATCCCGAGGCGGACGCAGGCTGGAGACGACCATCCAGTAGATCGGGAACAGCGACCAGAGGCACATCAGCCCGATGCCGAGCCACAATCCGGCGCGACCCCAGAAGGGCAGCTTCTCAACGGCATTCACGACGCCCCCTTGGTGCTGCGCGACTTCGGGCGGCCGTCCGTTGCACTCACTCGATCTCCTTCTCGTCCAGTGGAAATCGCCAGAAATAGACGGCGATCATGAGGGACAACACCAGAAACGACAGGGTCGCCACCGCCGCACCGCCACCGACGTCGAACTGGTTGAAGGCCTTGCGATAGGACAGGATAGGCAGGTGTTCCGTCGCCGACAGGGGCCCTCCCTTGGTGAGCAGCCAGACGATGTCGAACTTGTTGAACATCCAGATCGATCGCAGCAGGATGACCACCGTCAGCACCGCTTTCAGCATCGGTAGAGTCACGTGCCACAGCCGCATCCAGGCGCCGGCCCCGTCGACGCGCGCGGCCTCGTACAGGCTCGCCGGAATGGTCTGCAACCCCGCCAGGAAGGTGATGGTCACGAACGGCGACCAGGTCCAGACGCTGGCGACGATCACGAGCATGGCGGCCGAGACCGGGTTGTCGTACCAGGCAGGACGCCCGAAGCCGAGTTGCTGGGCCCAGATCGTGAACAGCCCGAATGCGCCGTCGAGCAGCCAGTGCGCGGTCACGGCGATGACGACCGTGGGCAGCAGGTAGGGCAGCACCGCCGCGCCACGGGCAAGCGCCCGGCCGCGGAACGGATAGTTCAACATCAGCGCGAACCCGATCCCCAGCAGCAGTTGCAGCACCATCGAGATAACCGCAAATCCAAGCCCGAGCGCGAACGCCTGCCAGAAAGACGGATCGGCCAGGATCCGGGCGTAGTTCGTCAGCCCGACGAACCGGCGTTCGCTGATGAAGGACTGCGCTTCGTAGAACGAAAGCTGTACGGCGTGCAACACCGGAATGGCGATCAGGGAGCCGACCAGCGACACGGACAGCAGGAAGGCTGCCCGCATCAACCGGTCGGTCGGCGTTGTGAATCCGCGCATCGTTCCCCGCCCGGTCAGGCAAGAGCGGCCTTGAGCTTGCTGATCCCGAGTTCGGCCGCCTCCGGCGCGGGCATGTCCTTGAGCACCCGGTTCTGGATCGCCTCCATGATGCCGTAGCTCTCGAACATCTTGCCCGGCCGAACGTCTGCGGACGGACCTTCGGTATCGACAGATCTGATGATGATGTCTTTGCGGGTAAGGATGCTGCGCATGAACGCCACCAACTCCCCGTGCTTTTCGATCAGGGGATGGGCAAGCCAGCGGCGGTCCTCATACACGTCCAGCCGTGCCGGCTGGAAGTGCAGCGGCGCGCTGTGCAGGAAATTGATGTACTGGTTCTCGGTGAACCACTCCATGAACTTCATGGATTCCTCGCGCATCGGCGTATCGACGACCACCCAGCCATCGTAGCCGTGGTTCACCGCTACCGCCTTGCCCGCCGAATCCGGGTACATGAAGAAGCCGGTCTTGCTGGCCAGTTCAGGAGCGCGATCCTCCAGGACCTCCATCAGTCGGCCGGCGTAAGGCACCATCGCCGCCTGGCTGCCGGAGTACTGGCCAAGTACGGTTGCGAAGAGCGCTTGCGACATGCCGGGTGGCATGGATCCCGAGAGTTGCTTCATGAAGTCGAGGTAGCGGGTGAACTTCGACTTCATGTCCGGAGCATCGAGCACGAGTTTGAAGTTGTCGTCCATCAGCCGGACGCCTTCGGCCCACATGTAGCCAATCGACATCCATTGGCCGGCGCCGTTCGAACCGATCGGGTGCGACACACCGAAGCTCTTGCCGTCCGTGAGGGCCTTGGCGTTGTCCAGCACCTGATCCCAGGACGTCGGCACTTTTAATCCCTTCTGCTCGTACAGATCCTTGCGGTAGTACATCCAGCAGAAGTTATAGTCGTAGGGATACCAGTACTGCTCCCCCTTCACGGGGAACAGGATCCGGGGCCCCCACTTGTGCTTGTCGATCAGCTTCGTGATCGGCACGAGCTTTCCGGCTTCCGCGAGCAGCACGACATGGGCAACGAAGATCAGGCCCGACACGTCGTAGGGCGTGCCGGCCGAAATCGAGGCTTGCAACTTGTCATAGGCCTGGTCGGGCGGTACTGTATCCACGACCACGCGCACGCCGCTAA
>JACCRJ010000701.1 GCA_013813615.1 Lautropia sp.
GTCGCCTTCGAAAACCCAGTAGCCGAACTCGCCGCGAACCGAGAGGATCCGGCCGAAGTAGCCGGCGTCGATCAGCATCTTGAGCTTCAGCAGCCCCGGCAGCCACAGCTTGTCCTGCACGACGCCGTGCTTGACCCCCGCCTTGCGGGCTGCCTCGTAGATCCCCATCGCTTCGGCGAGATTCGTGGCCGACGGCTTTTCGCAGTAGACGTGCTTGCCGGCGGCGATCGCCTTCTTGATCAGCGACGGTCGCATCTGGGTGGTGGCGGCATCGAAGAAGACGGTGTCGGCCTTGTTCGCCAGCGCCTGGTCGAGGTCGGTCCCCCAGCGCTCGACGCCGTGCTGCTTCGCCAACGCCTGCATCCTCTCCTCGCCGCGGCCGATCAGAATCGGATCCGGCATCACGCGGTCACCGTTGGCGAGCCTTACGCCCCCCTGCTCCCGGATCGCCTTGATCGAGCGGATCAGGTGCTGGTTCATCCCCATGCGGCCGGTGACGCCATGCATCACGATGCCTAGTTTCTTCGTAGCCATTCTCTCTCCATCGATGGATCTGCTGGGTCCGTTACCGGCGCTGCCGGGGCCGGGGAGCCGGGACCGCCTGGCGGGCGTCGGTCGCTGGAGGCTGCCCGCTGCCGGTGTCGAAGTGGTTCATGCCGGTGCCGCCGGATCGATCCGTAGCCGGCTCGTTCTCAAGTGATGCGCAGCTTCAGGCTGTCATCATAGGGCAGCGCCGGGTGCTCGAAGAAAGTGTGCGAGTTGACATAGTGCAGCGCGCAAGCGCGGCGCCAGCGGATCGACAAGTTCGGCCCCGACTGATGAAAGGTATTGCCGTGGTGAAACGAGACGCCGCCTCTCATCACCGGGGCCGGCGTCATCGGCTGGCGCGACAGGATGGTCTCGGGCAACTGCAGGTTATACGGCTCGCCCGGCGGGGCTTCATGCGGATACACCGGTCCCTGGTTGGTCCCCTCGCCGAAGTAGAGGCAGCCGTTCTCGAGGGTTGCATCGTCAAGTGCGATCCAGGCGGTCACCACCCCCTCGACATCGTTCGGGCCGAAGTAGAAGTTGTCCTGATGCGCCGGCTTCGGACCGCCGCCTTCCGGCGGCTTGAAGAAGATCTGGCTGAAGTAGACCCAGACGCCGGAGCCGATCAGTTGCTCCACCAGCGCGACCAGCGCCGGCGAAGCGGCCAGCCGCCGCACCGATTCCCGATGGTGGTGGGGATTGTCCAGCTTGCGCAGGACCGCCCGGGCGGTGACGCCGCCGTCGACGTACCAGGCGCGCTGCTCGGCCGGCAGTTCGGCGAGGAACTCCTCGCCCCAGCGCTGGATGTCCTCGACGACACCAGTGGTCTGGGCGCTGTCGAAGACGCCGGGCACAGTCAGGTGGCCGACATGCCGGTAGCGGGCCTTGTCGCTCTCGGTCAGGATCATCGCAGCTCTCCAGCGCCCGGGCTCCCCGGTCCGCTTTTAACTTGTTAGTTAATAATGTACGTCCGCTCCGGCAAGCGCGTCAACGCATCGGACGGCCAATCCTGCTTCGAAGCTGCTTGAAGCGGCAACCACCGCGAATTAACATCTGTGGGCCGGTTATCGCCAATGCTGCTCTGGCGCCAGGCAGGGCCGATACCGAAAGCGCGCCAGCCACTGCGACATGACAAAAATGCCAAGAATCAAGACAACCGTGGTCGGCTCCTACCCCGTGCCGGAGTGGCTGATCAACAGCCCGTCGGATCAGGCGCTGATGGATGCGACCCGGCTGATCATCGCCATCCAGGAGCAGGCCGGCGTGGAAGTGGTCTGTGACGGCGAGCTCTACCGCTTCGACATCAACCATCCCGAGACCAACGGGATGATCGAATACTTCGTGAAGCCGATGGACGGCATCACCCAGCGCTTTTCATTCGAGGAGCTGATGGCCTACCGCTCCAGCACCGGCATGCGGTTCCGCACACGGCCGCCGGGCACCGTGATCGGCCCGGTCGGGCACGGCAGCCTGGATCTGCCGCTCGCCTGCTCGCGCGCAAAGGCCCTGGCGAACAACACCTTCAAGTTCACCGTCACCGGGCCGCACATGCTGGCGAAGACCCTGATCAACAAGCACTACCAGGACACCCCGGAGCTGGCGCACGCCCTTGCCGACTCGCTCGCCGAGCAGATCCGCCACCTCGATGCGGACGTCGTCCAGATCGACGAAGCGAACCTGCCGGGACATCCGGAGGAATGGCAGTGGGCCGCATCCGCCATCAACCGGATGCTGGACGCCGTGCCCGGCACGCCGGCGGTTCACCTGTGCTTCGGCAACTACGGCGGCCAGACCATCCAGAAAGGCAGCTGGGACCAGCTGATGCAGTACCTCAACGAGCTGCATGCAGATCACGTGGTGCTGGAGTGCGCCCATCGTCCGCCGGAGGAAATGCTGGCCTTCAAGGACCTGCGTCCCGATATCGGCTTCGGCCTGGGGGTGGTGGACATCAAGGCCACGGACGTGGAGAGCGCAGACCAGGTTGCCCGCGCCATCGAACACGCCGAAGCCGTGCTGGGCGCGGGGCGGGTCCGCTATATTCATCCCGACTGCGGCTTCTGGATGCTCAAGCGGACCATCGCCGATGCGAAGATGGCCGCGCTGGTGCGTGGGCGGGATCTCTTCGAAGGTGTTGAAGACAGATGAACCCGAGCGATCGCAAGTTGCCGGCCGGCTTCGCCGATGCGGCGGAGCTGGAAGAATTCATGACCCGGCCGTCGCCGGAGCTCATCGCCGACCTGTCGCGGGTCGACGGCGACATCATGGTGCTCGGCGTGGGCGGCAAGATGGGCCCTACCCTCGCGCGCCTGGCCAAGCGCGCCGCGCCGGGCAAGCGGGTGATCGGGGTCGCCCGCTTCTCCGACCCGTCGCTGGGCGACGTCTTGCAAGGCCAGGGTGTGGAATGCATCGCCTGCGACCTGCTGGATCGCGAAGCGCTTGGCCGGCTGCCGAATGCCGAAGCGGGCGTCAGGAATATCGTGTTCATGGCGGGCCACAAGTTCGGCGCCGCGGACAATGCGTCGCTCACCTGGATGATGAACGTCGGCGTGCCGATGATGGTTGCAGATACGTTCCGGAACGCGCGCATCGTCTCGTTCTCCACCGCGTGCGTATATCCGTTCGTCCCGGTCGACGGGCCCGGAGCGTCGGAAGCCACGCCGGCCAATCCGCCGAGCGGCGACTACGCGAATTCCTGCGTCGGCCGCGAGCGGATGTTCGAGTACGGTTCGCACAAGTACGGCACGCCCGGCCGCTCGGTGAGGCTGTCCTACGCGATCGACACCCGCTACGGCGTGCTGCACGACGTCGCCACGGCAGTGCTGGGCGGCGCGACGCTCGATCTGACCATGGGCCATGCGGATGTCATCTGGCAGGGCGACGCGAACGAGCAGTCGCTGCGCCTGCTCGCCCACTGCACCACGCCTGCCACGCCGATCAACATCACCGGGCCCGAGCACACCAGCATCCGCTGGCTGGCCGAGGAGTTCGGCCGGCGGCTGGGCCGCAAGCCGAAATTCAGCGGGACCGAAGCCGCCAGCGCCTGGCTGGAGGACACGACGGCATCGCAGCGCCTGCTCGGCAAGCCGCGAGTGCCGATCGACGCGATGATCGATTGGGTGGCGGACTGGGTGAGCCGCGGCAAGCCCAGCCTGGGCAAGCCGACGCACTTCTCGACGCGGGACGGCAAGTACTGAGTCCGCCTTGTCTTCCTCCACCCCCGCCGCCCGTCCCCTGACCGAGGCCGACCTTCCCGGCTGCCTCGAACTGTCCCGTTCGGCCCAGTGGAACCAGAACGAGGCTGACTGGCGGATGATGCTGGCCTTGGGCCGCGGGTGGGGGATCGATGCCGAAGCGGTCGTTGCAGGTTCCGACGCCGGCATCGAAGCCGCCGCGGGTGCGGGCAAGCGCCGGCTGGCCGCGTCCGTCGTCGTGATCCCGTACCGGCTTCTGCCCGGCGACCCGGTCGGCGCGGCAGCAGGCAGCGACGCCAGGCGTGCGGCCCCCCTCGCCGGCTGCGCGTGGGTGAGCATGGTGCTGGTGTTGCCGCAGTTCAAACGCCGCGGGCTGGCGACGCAGATGTTGCGCCATGCGCTGGAATACCTGCGGGCCGCGCGCCTGGCGCCGGTGCTGGATGCGACACCGGCCGGCTATCCGGTTTACCTGCAGGAAGGCTTTGGCCCCGCCTGGGGCTTCCGGCGCTACCGGCGCGAGCCGGTGGCACTCGATCCCGACGCCGCCGACGCGCCCCGCACGCGCCTCGTCGAAGCGCGCGACTGGCCCGGCGTCATGGCTTTCGATGCACCGGCCTTCGGCGCCGATCGCGAGCGCCTGCTGCGCCTGCTCGCGGACCGGATGCCGCAGGCCGCGCGGGTCGCGGAGCAGGACGGCCGGATCACCGGTTTCGCGTTCGGCCGGGATGGCCGCGAAGCCAGCCAGATCGGCCCGCTGGTGGCCCAGTCGCCGCAGGTCGCTCAGGGCCTGCTCGACGACGTGCTCGCAAGCGTGGCGGGCGCGGTCCAGGTGGACCTGGCCGACCGTTACCTGGCACTGCTTCAGGGCCTCGTCGCGCGCGGCTTCGTGCTGCAGCGGCCGTTCACCCGGATGACGACGGCTGCCGCGCCACCCGGTGCTCCGGCGCGGGTCGTGCTGGTGGCCGGACCGGAACTCGGCTGATCCGGCAGGACTATCCGGGAGCTGTGGCAAGGGCTGCCCTGCCGCCGGCTGCGACGCCTACTTCGCCATCTTGAGCGAGCGGTCGAGGAACTCGTTGGTGTAGGCGGTCTTCACGTCGAACTCCTTGTCGAGCCCGATGTATTCCTTCACCAGCGCGTAGTCGTCCTGCATCCGCTTGTCGTCGTGGATGCCGAGCGCGACCTCGCGCGAGTATTTGTCGCTCATCAGCTCCTCGACAAGGCTCCAGTTGGTCAGCTCGTTGTCGAACTTGAGCGCGCCGTTGGCGTCGACCAGCGCCTGCACGCACGGCTTCGGCTCCTTCACGCAGGCGGCGAATGCCCGCTGGGTGACCTTCACGAACTTGTCGATCACCGGCTTGTTGGCGGCGAGGTACTTGGCGTTGACGATCACCGAGTTGCCGTAGGGGTTCTGGCCGGCGTCGCGCCAGGCAAGGAATCCCAGGTCGTCGCCGATCTCGCGCTGGAAGATGTGATGGATGTTGTAGAAGGAGGTGGTGGCGTCGATCGCCTTCGACTTCAGACCGGCCAGCTTGGCGTTGGCGTCGATGTTCACCCAGGTGACGGACTTCGGGTCGATGCCGTTGGCCTTGGCCAGGGCGGGCCACATCACCCGCGCGCCGTCGGCAGCGGGGTTGCCGATCTTCTTGCCGACGAGGTCCTTGATGCCGGTGATGCCGGAACTCTTCAGCCAATACATGCCCTGCGGCGAGTTGGCGTAAACGTTGTAAACGGCAACGGTGTCGGCGCCCTTGCCCTTCGCGACCAGCACGCCGGCCATGTCGGCCAGGC
>JACCRJ010000715.1 GCA_013813615.1 Lautropia sp.
GGCAGCGATACTGGCGGGACTGGCGCTGCTGTGGGTGTCGCTGCGCGCGTTTGCGAGGCGCAGGCGTGGCTTCGCGCCTTTCGGGGTCGCGGCGGGGCGGCTGCGGCGACTCATGCGCGCCAGGGCACGGATCGGCAGCGATCCTGAGGGCGGGCACGACGTTGCGCGCCAGGCCTATCGGATTCTGCACGACGCGTTCAACGAAGCGGCGGGCCGGGCGATATTCGCGTCCCAGAAGGAAAGGTTCCTCGCGGCACATCCGCGCTTCGCGCCGGAGGCGGGGGATGTCCGCGCGTTCTTCGAGCGCTCGGAACAGGCGTTCTTCGCGGTGTCGTCCGGCGGCAGGGCTGCCGCTCCCCAGCCGCCGGCTGCGCAGGGTGAGGATCTCGCCTGGCTGTCGGACCTCGCGCGGCGCCTTGCCAGACTGGAGCAGCCGGGCCGATGAACCTGGAGTTCGCTCAACCCCATTGGCTGTGGTTGCTGCCGCTGGCTGTGCTGCCCTGGCTGCGCCGCAGCGGCCGCGAGCAGGTCCACCCCTGGCTCGCGCTGGTCCCGCGCGACCGCTTGTCGACCTTCGCCGACTGGACCCTCCGGTTGCTGGGCTCGCTGATGATCGTCGCGATCGTGACGGCACTGGCGGGCTTGCAGCGCAAGGAGCAGGCCATCGAGCGGATCAGCCGCGGGGCCGAGATCGTCGTGCTGCTCGACCGCAGCCGCAGCATGGACCAGCCGCTGGCGCGCGCGGGCCACGCCTGGGAGGGCACCGGGCGTGAGCGCAAGAGCGAGGTGGCGCAGCGTCTGCTGGGCGAGTTCATCGCCGCTCGACCGTCGGACCGGTTCGCGGTCGTGCTGTTCTCGCTCAAGCCGCTGGTGGTGAACGCCTTCACGCAACAGCACGACATCGTGAAGGCGGCGATCCAGGCCAGTGGAACCGGGCGAGGGCTTTCGGACACCGACATCGGCACCTCTCTCGAAGCGGCGCTGCGCCTTTTCAGCAACCGCCAGTATGTCGGGCCGCGGGTGGTGCTGCTGGTGTCCGACGGAGGCGCCCACCTGACGCTGGAGATGCGCAACGCTTTGACCAATCTCATCCGTCGCGAGCGGGTGGCGCTGTACTGGATCTACCTTCGCTCGTTCGGCAGCCGAGGCCTGATGGCCAATGCGGAACTGGGCGAAGACCAGGCGGAGTCGGTGCCGGAGCATTTCCTGCATAAGTTCTTCCAGTCCACCGGAATGTTCTATCGGGCCTACGAGGCCGAAAGCAACGATGCGATGGAACGCGCGATCGAAGACATCGGCCGTCTGGAGAACCGCCCGCTGCGCTACCTCGAGCTGCAACCGCTCGAGCCGCTCGACCGTCCGCTGTTGTGGGTGGCGCTCGCCCTGGCGGGAATGCTGCTGTTGAGCCAGGTCACGCTCGGCAGCGTGAGGAGGTGGCGTTGAACCGGGTCCTGCGCCGCGTCCTGCTCACGCTCGCATGGCTGATGGTCGCCTGCGCCGGCTTGCTCGCCTGGGAGATCTTCGACTACCGGCAGCTGGTGCGGCTGGATCGGCAGCTGGCAGCCGGCCGGTCCGCGATGCCTGCGGCGGCATTGACCTCCCCGGAGGCCCGGCTTGCCCGTGCCCAGGTGGTGGTGCGCACGGGCGGCCAGCCATCGAACGACGCGGCGCTGGACCTGTATCGGGCCGTCGAGGCGGAAGGCAGCGACTCGCTGCGGCGGATCGCCCGCTTTGACACCGCCAACCTTTACATGCGCCAGGCGCAGGAGGAGATGGCGCGCGGCGAGCCGGGGCGGGCGATTCCGTTGGTCGAACTGGCAAAGGGCATCTATCGATCCCTGCTCAAGGACGATCCGGCGGACTGGGACCTGCGCTACAACCTGGAGCGCGCCATCCGCCTGCTGCCGGAGGACGATCCCGAGGCGAGCGACGTCGTCGAGGCTGCACCGGAGAACATGGAGAACGCGCCGACCACCGTACGCGGCACAACGATGGGATTGCCATGAGGCCGCACCGGTGACACCGCTTGCGCGGATCCGCCTTCTGCTGCTGCCGATACTGCTGGCGGCGCTCGGCTTGGCCGCCTGGTACCGGGAGCCCCCGCCGCCGAGCCTGGCGGGCGTCGGCGTGCTGATGGTGTTCGACATTACCCAGAGCATGCAGGTCGAAGACGTGCAGGTTGCGGGCCGGGCGGTGTCGCGGCTGAGCCTGGCCAAGCGGGCGGCGTTGCGGGCGATCGAATCGCTGCCCTGCGGCGTCTCCGTCGGTGCCGGCGTATTCACCGCGCACCGCAGCGTGCTGCTGTACTCTCCGGTTGAAATCTGCGCCAACCGGGCCGAGATCGTGCAGTCGATCGGCCTGGTCGATACCAGCATGGCATGGGGCGGCAACAGCGAAGTCGCCAAGGGCTATTTCGGCAGCCTGGCTGTCGCGCGGGCCTTGCCCAACCGGCCGGCGCTGGTCTTCCTGACCGACGGCCATGAAGCGCCGCCAATCAACCCGCAGCACAGGCCCACGTTCCAGGGGAAGGCCGGCGAAGTCAGGGCGACGCTGGTCGGCATCGGCGGTGCGCTGCCGGTGCCGATACCGAAGCGCGACCCGACGGGCAGGGCATTGGGCTACTGGAACGCGGAGGAGGTCATGCAGATCGACCCCTATCGCACGCCACGCACGTCCGGCAGCCCGGACATGCTGGTGCAGAGCGAGCGCGCGACCGAAGACGACCTGCGGGCCGCCGGAACGCCCGGCACCGAACACCTGTCCTCGCTGCGCACCGACTATCTGCAGTTGCTGGCAGCCGAAACCGATGCCACCTACCGAACTGTCCGCTCCGAAGAGCAGTTGCCGGAGGTGGTCAACTCGTTGCTGTCGATATCCTTGAAGGCAGCGCCGCTGCCCACGCGACAGGTGGCGATGTTCATCGCGCTGGCTGCGGCCGCCGCGTTCTACTGTCTCGCGTTCCTGCCGTGGCATCGCTTGCGCCTGTCGAAGCCGCCTCCCCCCCGGGCGGTTTGAGGCCGCTGGCGTGAAAGTAGGCCGTCAGCTGCGCCGGGTCGAATGGCCGACGCAGGTAGCACGGCCGCAGTCCGAGCGTCTCGAACATCGTCGCCAGCCGCGCATGGCGCTGCTCGATGCCTGCCACCAGGCGGCGCTGCAGGGAAGGGCGCATGAAGAGCGTGCGGCTGTGGCCGCTTTCGGAATCGTCCAGGTGCACCAGTCCCCAGGCAGGCAGCACCGGTACTGACGCGTCGTCCTGCATCATGACCGGCACCACCTGGTGATGCCGCAGGGTATCGAAGATCGCCGTCCAGGTTTCGATCGGAGCGTGGAAGTCCGAGACCAGCAGCACCAGGGATCGGCGCATCGAGACCCGGCGCCAGACGTCCAGCATGCCTTCGACGGAGTCCTGTTCTTTCGGGGGCCCGGCCGGCTGTTCCGGCATCGCCCGCAGCCGTCGCGCCAGTTCGAAAGCGGGTTGTACCTGGCGGGCCGGCGCGACCCATAGATGAGGGTCGATCCGGGCACTGGCGCAGACGGCACCCACGCGGTCGCCGCCCCGATAAGCACTCAGGGCAGCCGAGGCAAGCAGGTCGGCGGCGGCACGGCAGTAGTCCCCGTCGACGGCCACGCGCATGGAGCGCGAGACATCGACCAGCACGAAGAGGTCCAGCGGGGCGCGCTGCTGATTCTCCCTTACCCACAGCCGGCGCAGCGGGTCGCGTAAGGTCGCCCGCACCGACAGCGAACGTGCCTGGGAGGCATCGGTCATCAAGCGCTCCCCGCGGAAGGCGCCGCCGTCGCCGCTGACCCCGGCCGGGTGCTCGCCAGGGCGCCTGTTGCGGGGCAGCCAGCCCACCTGGTAGTGAAACGGCGGAATCAGTCGGGCTGTCACGGCGCCGCCACGCAACGCAGGACCTCGTCGATGAAGATCGGCGCTATCGACTGGCGTTCGAATTCGTAGACCGGCGAGAAGAAGATCCGGTGAACCATGGTCGGCCTGAATACCGCCTGCAGGTCTTCCGGCACCAGGTGCGGCCGGCCTGCCAGGAATGCGTGCACCCGCGCCGCCCTCAGCATGAGGCTCATGCCACGCGGGCTCGCGCCCGCCTCCACCAGTTCGGAAACGTTCACGCCGGACACCCGCACGCCGAATTCATGCGGCTGGCGGGTGGCTCGCATCAGGTCCAGCGCGTACTTCTGCAGCGCCGGACTGGCATCCACGTGATGTTGGATGGCCCGGCCGACCCCTTCGAGATCGCGGTAGTCGAAGATGTCCGCGTCGCAGCGCATCAGCAGCCGCTCCACGTCGTGGTAAGCCGGGTCGAAGATCAGGGAGGCCCGGTCTTCATCCGATTCGGGCGCTTCGATGCCGATCTCCATCATGAATCGGTCGCGCGCGGCAGCGGCGAGTTCGAAGGTTTCGCCTTTCTCCACCCGGTTGCGATCGGCGAACACCAGCAGGTGCGGAATCTGGCGAACCTGGTTGAAGGCGGTGACGCTGCGCTCGGCCATTGCCCGGAGCAGCAGCGCCTGCACCTGCGGCCGGGCCCGGTTGATCTCGTTGAAGAAGAACACCGCGAGCGCCTCGCCATGCTCGATCAGCGGCCCGGCGCTCACCCGCGGGTTGCCCTCCTCGGTGATGAAGGTATGGTAGAGGACGTCGCCGGGCATCATGTCGATGCTGCCTTCGATGCGGGAGAAGCCGCCACCGATGGCTCGCGCAAAAGCCCGCAGGACCGTGGTCTTGCCGATGCCGACGTCGCCTTCGAGCAGGACGTGGCCTCGCGCGAGAATCGCGATCAACAAAAGCCGAATGGCGGACTTCTGCCCGACCACGACCTTGGCGACGTTGGCTTCGACGTCGCTGGCGATCCGGGCGGCCTGCTCGAGAAGCTTCGCATCATTCATGTTGTGCCTGTGAGTTTTGTTTCGGATTGCCTGCGCCGAAGCCGGAGGTCGGTGGTGGCGGAAGAATGCGCGGCATTCTGCCTGCCGGCTTGATCATTACATGAGTGATTTAGTCGGCATTGCATTCGTTCTGGTGCCCGGTAGGCTTTGATGCGGCGCAATGTATATTTTCTTTTTTCGCGTTAGAGCGTGGCAACATGAGGATCGCGGGCGATTGCATTGCAGCATCCAGGCGCCTCCTGGCCGCACGTCGGAGGCACCGCCCGGCCATTCACCGGCGGAACTGCGCCAGCGGCTGCAAAGAGTTGTCCAGCGCGCTCGCGGCGCGCTAGACTCTCCCACCCGGGCAAGTTAGACAAGTTGCACTTGTTACCGCCCGGGCTTGCAAACCGAGGAGACGGAAAAATGAAATTGACCGGGAAACCGCGCGCGGCATTGGTGGTCGCCGCGTCGATGTTCATATCGACGTTCGCATATGCCAATGCAGACGTCGAGAAGAACATTGCGAATGAGAAGAACTGGGCGATGCAGGCTGGGGACATGTACAACCAGCGCTTCAGCAAGTTGAAGCAGATCGACAAGAGCAACGTGGGCAAGCTGCAGGTGGCCTGGACATTCTCGACCGGCGTCCTGCGCGGCCATGAAGGCTCTCCGCTGGTGATCGACGGCACGATGTACATCCACACCCCGTTCCCGAACAAGGTGTTCGCGGTGAACGTGGACGATCAGAAGATTCTCTGGAAATTCGAGCCGAAGCAGGATCCGGCAGTCATTCCACAGATGTGCTGTGACACCGTCTACCGCGGTCTCGCCTATGCCGAAGGCAAGGTGTTCCTGCAGCAGGCGGACAGCATGCTGGTCGCGCTGAACGCCAAGGACGGGAAGGTGCTCTGGTCAGTCAAGAACGGCGACCCGAAGGTCGGTGCGGTCAACACCAATGCGCCGCATATCTTCAAGGACAAGGTCATCACCGGGATCAGCGGCGGCGAGTGGGGCGTACGTGGCTTCCTCGCGGCCTATGACATCAATAGCGGCAAGCAGGTGTGGAAAGCCTACAGCACCGGCCCGGACGCCGAAATGATGATGGATCCCGACAAGACGATGACCTGGACGGACGGCAAGATGGCGCCGGTGGGTAAGGATTCGTCGCTGAAAACCTGGAAGGGCGACCAGTGGAAGATCGGCGGCGGCACCACCTGGGGCTGGTTCAGTTACGACAAGGCCCTGAACCAGGTCTTCTACGGCACCGGTAATCCGTCGACCTGGAACCCGGCGCAGCGTCCGGGCGACAACAAGTGGTCGATGACGATCTTCTCGCGTGACGTGGATACCGGTATGGCCAAGTGGGCCTATCAGATGACGCCGTTCGACGAGTGGGACTTCGACGGGGTCAACGAGATGATCCTCGCGGACATCGACGTCAAGGGCAAGCCCACCAAGGCGCTTGTGCATTTCGACCGCAACGGCTTCGGTTACACGCTCAACCGTGAAACCGGTGAATTGCTGGTAGCGGAGAAGTACGATCCGGTGGTGAACTGGGCGACGCACGTCGACATGAAGACCGGCCGGCCGCAGGTGGTCGCGAAGTACTCGACCGCCAAGAACGGCCCCGACGTCAACTCCAAAGGCATCTGCCCTGCCGCGCTGGGTACCAAGGACCAGCAGCCGGCGACGTTCGAT
>JACCRJ010000719.1 GCA_013813615.1 Lautropia sp.
TGGGCGGGCTGCGCAAGTACATGCCGATCACCTGGATCACGTCGCTGGTGGGTTCGCTCGCGCTGGTCGGCACCCCGTTCTTCTCCGGCTTCTACTCCAAGGAATCGATCATCGAGGCCGTGCACCATGCGGACATTCCCGGCGCCGGTATCGCCTACGCCGCCGTTCTCTGCGGCGTCTTCATCACTGCGTTCTATTCGTTCCGGATGTATTTCCTGGTCTTCCACGGCAAGGAGCGCTTCGCCCAGGCGGACCACGCGCACGGCCATGAGCACGCCGACGACCACCACGCGCACGTCCCTCAGGAGTCGCCGGCAGTCGTCACGATCCCGTTGATCTTCCTGGCGGTTCCCTCGGTGCTGGTCGGTCTGGTCACCATCGGGCCGATGCTGTTCGGCGACTTCTTCAAGGATGCCATCGTGGTGGATCCGTCCCATCCCGCGATGGGCGAACTGGCGCAGGGCTGGCACGGCTGGCTCGCGATGGGCCTGCATGGCTTCCTCACCCTGCCGTTCTGGCTGATGGTGGCCGGCATCGTCACCGCCTGGTATTTCTATCTTGTCAATCCCGCCATCCCTGACCGCATCCGCGGCGCGCTCGGCGGCGTCTACAGGCTTCTCGACAACAAGTACTACCTGGATGCCTTCAACGAGAAGTTCTTCGCCGGCGGCGCACGCCTGATCGGCACCGGACTCTGGCGGGGCGGCGACCAGTCGATCATCGACGGTCTCATCAATGGCAGTGCCCGGCTGGTCGGCGGGCTCTCTCGCGCCTTCAGAGTCCTCCAGACGGGCTTCCTGAACCACTATGCAATCGCGATGATCGTCGGCCTGGCCGCCTGCCTGGTCTGGTTCATTCCGCTGCTGACCCGCCGCTAGTCACGAGCCGCCATGGAGCCAACCTCTCAAGTCATGGGTGCCGGACTGCTGAGCGCCGCCATCTGGATACCGATCCTCACCGGCGTCATGCTGCTCGCCGTCGGCAATGACCGACGGGCGGACGTAGTGCGGGCGGTTGCGCTGGCCGGCTCGCTGCTGGGCTTGCTGGTCACGCTGCCCCTCTACCTGGGCTTCGACCCCGCCTCGGATCAGCTCCAGTTCGTGGAGAAGCTGCCCTGGATAGAGCGCTACGGCATTTCCTACTATCTGGGGCTGGATGGCCTGTCCATCTGGCTGGTGCTGCTCACGGCGCTGATCACCGTCTTCGTCGTGATCGCGGGCTGGCGGGTCATCACCGAGCGGGTTGCGCAGTACATGGCGGCGTTCCTCATCCTCTCGGGCCTGATGGTGGGCGTCTTCAGCGCCATGGACGGGTTGCTGTTCTACGTCTTCTTCGAAGCGACGCTGCTGCCGATGTACATCATCATCGGCGTCTGGGGCGGGCCCAACCGGGTCTACGCCGCGTTCAAGTTCTTCCTCTACACGCTGCTCGGCTCGCTGCTGACGCTGGTTGCGCTGATCTATCTGTATGCGCAGTCGGGCAGCTTCGAGATCCAGGCCTGGCACGAACTGCCGCTGACCATGCGTGAGCAGACGTTGCTCTTCATCGCCTTCCTGCTCGCGTTCGCGGTGAAGGTGCCGATGTGGCCGGTGCACACGTGGCTGCCGGATGCGCACGTGGAGGCGCCGACCGGCGGCTCGGTGGTGCTGGCGGCGGTGATGCTGAAGCTGGGCGCCTATGGCTTCCTGCGTTTCTCGCTGCCGATTGCGCCGGATGCCAGCCACGAGTTGTCCTGGCTGATGATCGCGCTGTCGCTGATCGCGGTGATCTACATCGGTCTGGTGGCGCTGGTGCAGACAGACATGAAGAAACTGGTGGCGTACTCGTCCATCGCTCACATGGGCTATGTGATCCTCGGATTCTTCATCTTCAACCAACTCGGCATGCAGGGCGCCATCGTCCAGATGATTTCGCACGGATTCATATCCGGCGCCATGTTCCTGTGCATCGGCGTGCTGTATGACCGCA
The DNA here is from genome assembly GCA_013813615.1 of Lautropia sp. Classification (GTDB taxonomy): domain Bacteria; phylum Pseudomonadota; class Gammaproteobacteria; order Burkholderiales; family Burkholderiaceae_E; genus Lautropia. The sequence goes on from JACCRJ010000719.1 coordinate 1,969, forward strand.
TGCACTCGCGCAACATCGAGGACTACGGCGGTGTGGTCAACACCATGCCGCGGTTCGCTGCGCTCTTCATGCTTTTCTCGATGGCCAACAGCGGCCTGCCGGCGACTTCCGGCTTCGTCGGCGAATTCATGGTCATCCTCGGGGCGGTCCAGTACAACTTCTGGATCGGCTTCGCCGCGGCCACCACGCTGATCCTCGGTGCCGCCTATTCGCTGTGGATGTACAAGCGGGTGGTGTTCGGCGAGGTGGCCAACCCGGAGGTGGCCGGTCTGAAGGATGTCGACCGGCGCGAATTCTGGATGCTGATGGCGATGGCCGCCCTGGTCCTCTACATGGGCCTCTATCCGAAACCGTTTACCGACGTGACGGACGCCTCGGTCGAGGCGCTCCTGCAACACGTGTCCCAGACCAAGATCAAGTAGCCGCAAGCAAATGGCCCCAGCCGTCCTACCCCAAGCCTTCAACCTGCTGGCGCTGCTGCCGGAGATTGCGCTGCTGCTGGCCGGCTGCATCGTGCTGCTGGCGGATGCCACCACCAAGGAGAGCGCCGGCTGGCAGATCGATCGGCTCGCACTCGGCGTGCTGCTGCTGCCGCTTGCGGCTACCCTCTACGTCGCGGCTGATGGGCATTCGTATTCGTTCGGTGACATGTACGTATCCGACCTGATGGCCCACACGCTCAAGGTCTGCGCCATCATCGCGACCGGGGTCGTCATCATCTACTCGCGCCAGTACGCCAGCGATCGCGCCATCCGGCGCGGCGAGCTCTACTCGCTCGCGCTGTTTGCGCTTCTGGGCCAGATGGTCATGATCTCCGGCTCGAACCTGCTGGTCCTCTACCTTGGTCTGGAGCTGATGTCCCTGTCGCTGTACGCGGTGGCCGCGCTGCGGCGTGACGTGGCCGCCTCGAGCGAGGCTGCGATGAAGTACTTCGTCCTCGGCGCGCTGTCTTCCGGTTTTCTGCTTTACGGCATGTCGATGGTCTACGGCGCCACCGGCTCCCTGAACATTCCCGACATCGTCCAGAGCATCGCATTCGGGCGGGTAAGCGAATCGGTGCTGGTCTTCGGTCTGGTGTTCGTGGTGGCGGGCATCGCCTTCAAGTTCGGCGCGGTGCCGTTTCACATGTGGATTCCGGACGTCTACCAGGGCACCGCCACGGTGGCCACCCTGCTGATCGCGGCCGGTCCCAAGCTCGCAGCATTCGCGCTGGCGTTCAGGCTGCTGGGCGAGGCGCTGATGACGGTATCCGGAGACTGGCACCAGATGCTCATCGTGCTGGCGGTGCTGTCGCTCGGCCTGGGCAACATCGTCGCCATTGCCCAGACCAACCTCAAGCGGATGCTGGCCTACTCCACGATCTCGCAGGTGGGTTTCGTGCTTCTCGGCATGATCGGCGCGCACACCGGCGGCGACGCTGCGCGATCGGCAGACGCCTTCGGCAGCAGCATGTTTTACGCCATCACCAACGTGCTCACCACGCTGGGCACCTTCGGCCTGATCCAGCTGTTGGCCCGCAAGGGCTTCGAGGCGGAGGAAATCGACGACTTCAAGGGCCTGGCCCGGCGCAGTCCATGGCTGGCCGGCATCATGATGATGATGATGTTCTCCCTCGCCGGTCTTCCGCCGCTGGTCGGCTTTTATGCGAAGCTGGTGGTGCTGGAGTCGGTGATTTCGGTGGGACTGGTCTGGCTCGCCGTTTACGCCGTGGTGATGTCGCTCATCGGCGCCTATTACTACATCCGCGTCATCAAGGTGATGTACTTCGACGAAGCGGTGGATACGTCGCCCATCGTAGTCGGCAACGACGTGCAGGCGACGATGGCGGTCAACGGGCTGCTGATCCTGCTGCTGGGCATCGTCCCCGGCCCGCTGGTGAGTCTGTGCGCCGCCTCGGTCCGCCAGGCGCTGCAGCTCGGCTGAGGTCATGAGCGCTCCGAAGAAGTCGCTGGAAGAGTCGACGCTCGAGCGGCGGGTCGTTTTCGAAGGGCAGTTCCTCAAGGTCAGGCGGGACCTCGCGCAGATGCCGGATGGCACGACCGCCACCCGGGAGTTCGTGCAGCATCCCGGCGCCGCCGCGATGGTGCCGATCGGAACCGACGAGCGCATCCTGGTGGAGCGCCAGTATCGCTACTCGATGGGCGCCATTCATGTGGAGATCCCTGCGGGCAAGATCGACCCGGGCGAGGCGTCGCTGCAGACTGCCCGGCGGGAGTTGCTCGAGGAAACCGGCTACGAGGCCCGGCAGTGGGCTTTCCTGACGCGGGTTCACCCGGCGATCGGCTTCTCGGACGAGGTGATGGACCTCTACCTCGCGAAGGATCTGGTGCTGCGAGAGCGCTCGATGGACCTTGACGAGTTTCTGGAGATCGAGTGGGTGACCCTTGGCTGGATGATGGATGAGCTGCGGGCCGGGCGCCTGCCGGACGTCAAGACGCAGATCGCCATGCATTGGCTGGACCGCCTGTACAGCGGGCTGTGGCCCTGGCCGGCGTTTGACCTGTAACGGCTTATCATCGGTCAGGTCGCGCGGCGCGCGGCCGGCCCTGGGATGGTGGCGGCCCCCGAGCGGCGCCGGACAAACGGAGGGACACGATGGAATCGGATGCAACCAGCCGGGACCCGGGCGGATCCAACCCCGCCGGCGTCAGCGCGCAGTTCAGCCCTCGGTTCAGCCCGCAGTTCATCCCGCTTCCCGCCGGATTCGGCGTCGAGGTGTCGGGGGTGGACCTCTCCCGACCGCTGTCCGAGGACGAGTTCGCGGTACTGCGCCGTGCGTTCTTCGACCATCAACTGATGGTGGTGCGCCACCAGTCGCTGACGCCGCTGCAGTTCTCGGCCTTTGCCGGCCGCTTCGGTCCGCCCGAGCCGCATGTGATAGACCAGTTCCACCACCCGCTCGACCCCGACATCCTGATCCTCTCCAACCGCAGAGAGGACGGCAAGCCGATCGGCCTGGCCGACGGCGGCACCTATTTCCACACCGACTACTCGTATCTCGACGTGCCGGCCCGCGCCACGACGCTCTACTCGGTGGAAGTGCCTTGCGTCGGTGGTGATACGCTGTTTGCCGACCAGTACGCAGCCTACGACGCGCTGCCAGAAGCGACGAAGCGTCTGATCGAGCCGCTGCTGGCCATCCACCATTACGGCAACCGGCAGGACCAGAATGAGAAGAGCCGGACGGTGGCCTCGGTGCTGACCGACGAACAGAAGGCGAAGATGCCGGTGATCACCCACCGGATCGCGCGGCCCCATCCCATCACCGGGCGCAAGGCGCTGTACGCCGTCTCGGGCAGTTCCTTCGGAATCGTCGGCATGCCCGACGACGAAGCGGTTGCCCTGCTGGACGAACTTGCTGCACATGCGACCCAGCCGCGGTTCCAGTACAGCCTGCGCTATGGCGTCGGCGACGTGGTGGTCTGGGATAACGCGTCCCTGCTCCATGCTGCGACGCTCACCCATCCCGACGATCCCCGTACCCTCTGGCGGGTCACGCTCAAGGAACGTGCCGCCCCGGCTGCCGCGGTTCTGGCGCCGAGCTTCGCCGGGGCGGGGATGTAGTCAGCGCTTCGGCAGTTCCTGCCAGGCGGCGAGCACCTGCTCCACGGCGATCCCGAGCATGGTCGGCCCGTCCTTGCCACGGCCGGCCAGGTGGCGCACCGGCGTTGCGCCGGCGCGCGGGCTGATGCGGACCGGATCCGCCACCCCGAAGAGCACGAGCACCGGGCAACCGACGGCGGCGGCCGAATGGGCTGGCCCGGTATCGACCGACACCATCGCGCTGGCCCGCGTCTGCAGCGCCAGCAGGCGCGCCATCGGCAGGTCGCATGCGAGGTTGTACACGTTGCGCCTGCCGGCCAGTGCCATGATCTGCTGGTTGAGGTCGTACTCCTGCGGCACTCCCAGCATCAGGATCGCCGCCTGCGGATGGAGTTCCGAGAGCGCCTGCACAACCGCCGCCCAGCGAGCCTCCGGCCACCATTTGGTGTTGCTCGGCCGGCGCCGGAATCCCCGGCGCATTGTCCGCTTGTTGCCGGGCTGGATCAGCAGCAGCTGACGCCCGTCGAGCTTGCGCTGGCCGAGCCAGCTCTGGGCCTCGTCCAGTTCCCGCTGCGAGACCAGCAGCTGCGGATCGCGGCGTAGTACCTTCTCTGCCGGCGGCTGGCCCGGCGCGGCCGGCGCCTGGCATGCAAAGCGCTGCCAGTAATCCACCAGGTGCTCGCCGTCCTGCAGCGGCAGCTGGCTGGCGCGGCACACCAGGTCGGCGCCGATGCCGGCAGTCTGCAGCAGGCGCAGGCATCTGTCGTCGGTGTCGCAGTACCAGGTCGGGCCCGGGCCGCGCTGCCGAAGCGCAATGACCAACGATCGTTTCTCCGCGCTGAAGAGAAACGGCAAAGACCGGCCCTCGAGGAGGTAGACGCTGCCGACCCCGGGCTGGCCGGCCAGCAAGGGTCGAGTCCAGGGGCCGGAGGAAAGAATATCGACCGGGCAGCCATAACGCGAACTCAAGGCAGTCACCAGCGTCGTCATCATCACCATATCGCCCATGGCGCCGAAGCGCACGAGGAGCGGCCGTGGCGAGGCCGGTGCATGGGGTGCAGCGGCGGGTGAGGATGGATCTCGGTGGTCGGGTAACGGGGTATCCGCGCGAGCGGACCCGTGGGCGGGAGAAAAGGTTGCTTCCGGTCGCATGGACGAGAATGTAAGCTTTTTTCGCTGCGGCGCGCCTTGCTACCATTCGCCAACGCGCAAAGGTTGCGCTGCCATCCACAGCCGGAGGCCCCCGCTTGTCCTCATCCATTTCGTCCACCCGGTCCAACCCGTCCGCCTCTTCCGCCTCCTCAGCCTCCCCAGCCTTGCTCTTCACCCCGTTGCAGTTGCGCGCCCTCACCCTGCGAAACCGCATCGTCGTCTCGCCGATGTGCCAGTACTCCGCCGACGACGGATTTGCGCACGACTGGCACCTGGTCAATGCCGGGAAGTTCGCCCAGGGCGGCGCGGCCGTCGTCTTCCTGGAAGCCACTGCCGTGCTTTCCGACGGCCGGATCACCCATGGCGACCTCGGCCTTTGGAAGGACGAGCAGATTCCCGGTTTCGCGCGCATCGCCGCCTTCATCCGTGGGCAGGGGGCCGTACCCGCCATCCAACTGGGTCACGCCGGCCGCAAGAGCTCCATGTCGCGGCCCTGGGAGGGCAACGGCCCGCTGACGCCGGAGTTGATCGCAGCCGGCAGTATTCCGTGGTCCACCATCGCGCCGAGCGCGGAGCCCATCGGTCCGGGCTGGATGACGCCCCGTGCAATGGAGGACGGGGATCTGGAGCGAGTGCGTGCGGCCTTTGCCGCCGCTGCTCGGCGTGCCCTGACCGCGGGCTTCGACATCGTCGAGGTTCATGCGGCCCACGGCTACCTGTTGCACAGCTTCCTCTCGCCGCTGTCCAACCACCGCAGCGACGCCTACGGTGGCAGCCTGGAAGCGCGGATTCGGTTTCCACTGGAGGTTGCCCGCATCGTCCGCGATATCTGGCCGGCGGACAAGCCGGTGTTCTTCCGATGCTCGGCGGTGGACAACGATCCGGCTGGCTGGACGATCGAGGATAGCGTGTTGCTCGCGCGCCGGCTGGCTGAGCTGGGGATCGACGTTGTCGATTGCTCGTCCGGCGGGATCGCCGGCTCCGCCACCGCGGCTGCCACCGCTCCGCGTGGGCTCGGATTCCAGGTCCCGTTTGCCGAGCGGATCAAGCGCGAAGCGGGTCTCTCGACGATGGCGGTCGGCCTGATCATCGATCCGGCCCAGGCGGAGGCTGTGCTGGCAGAAGGCAAGGCGGACCTGGTGGCGATCGGCCGCGAAGCGCTCAACGATCCGAACTGGCCGGTGCATGCGGCGGCGGCGCTGGGTGCGGACAAGACCTTCTCGATGTGGCCGAAGCAGTATGGCTGGTGGCTGACGCGGCGCGAGTCGGTACTGCGGGACCTTGGGGT
>JACCRJ010000031.1 GCA_013813615.1 Lautropia sp.
GGTCTCGGCAGTGCGACCATAGCCGCAAAGGCTGGTGGTGATCATGCGCCACCGCGGCTGAAGCAGGCGCTGGATGGGCCGCCAGGCGGCGGCCGTGCTGTACGAGCCCGGCACGAAGAGGAGAACCGGTCCTTCACCCGAATCGACGCACTCGATAGCCGAGCCAGCAGCGTGCAGCATGTTCGTTCCCAAGAATGACGCGGCCCAGGAAAGCCGCAGCATACTGCGGTCAGGGCGTCGCCCACGAGCGGTTTTCCATGACCCCGAGTATTTGCTCGGCAGCCCTGGCCGCGCCGTCCAGTTCAACCGGCTTGTAGCTCACCGGCGCGTGCATGGTGTGCAGCGCCTTCTCCGCCAATTCGGCGGCGGTCACTTCACGGAAGCGGACGGAGCAGTCCGCACAATAGTTCTGCAGCCGGTTCCTCACGTGAATGCACTGCTCGAAATGGCGCTCCAGCGGAAAGCTGAGAAAGGGGCGACGGGTGGCCACCAGTTCCATGCAGGTGCTGAGCCCGCCCTGCACCAGCGCCAGATCGGCACACGCCAGGTGCTCGAAAAGCCGGTGGACGTAAGGCACGACCTCCAGGCCTTCATGCACCGGGAACGCCTCGTGTGCCATCCTGGGACCGGCGACGAGGATCAGGCGCAATTCAGGCAACTGGTGCTTCATCAGCGGAAAGGCGTCGGCGATCCGGTGCAGGAGCGGCGCGCCCACCGACGTCCCGCCCACCGCGGCGATCACCAGCTTCTCTTCGCGCCGATAGCCGTGGCGGGATCGCAATTGGTCGGTATCCGCCAGGCTCTTCGGGTCGAAGGGCAAGGCGTAGCCGGTGAAAGTGTAGTTGCGTCGCGTCCAGTCCCGGATCAGCGGCAGGCCGGGCCCGAAGGGAACCTGCGGCACGTCCTCCGGGTTGCCGACGAAGATGGCGCGGTCGCGGATCCACGGATACCGTGCCACGTGCTCGATGTCGTCCGCGTTGCGGTCGGCGCATAGAAACGCTTCGCGCTCGTTGCCGTCCTCCATCGGCAGGCAGCCGACGAAGTCGGTCAGGAAGACGAAAGGCTGCCGCTTGAGCTCCGGGTTCTCGTGGTAGTGGTAATCCACCTCCCAGGCCTCGTCACCGATGACGATGTCGTAGTGCTCTGCTTCCAGAAGTTCGGTGAACACCAGGAAGTTGCGGGCCATCACCTCGTCCATCGTGCGCAGCGCGAAGAACGCCTGCAGGTCGTGCTCGCCCGCAAGGGCCTCGAAGTGACGGCTCTCGTTGGCCAGCCGTCGGGTGAGCGGATGAACCCGCTCGCCCTCGCGCTCGAGGTAGGTGGACGCCGGATGTGCGGTGAACCAGTCGATGGCGAGGTCCGGATGGCGCGTGCGCATCTCCCGGGCGATGGCGAGATCGCGCTGCACGTGGCCGAGGCCGATCGCGCTGGATACGAACAGGGCCTTGCGCTGGCGGGCCATCGCCCGGACCCAGGTCGACCGCTTCGGGCGCTCGCCGGTGAAGTCGACCAGCAGCCGGACGAACGCGACCGGGTCTCGCGCCGGCAGCAGGTGGCCGCCTTCGCCGATCGTCACGAAGCGGGCATTGGGGATCAGCCGTGCCGCAGCTTCGCCCTGGGCATAGGGAACCCGCTTGTCCTTGTCGCCGTGTATCACGAGGGTCGGGCAGCGCAGGGCATGGGCTTGGGCGCTCAGGTCATGGCCGAGCCAGCCGGCAAGCCCCATCGCCACCGTGTGGCCGTCGGTAGCACAGCCGTCGAGCACCGCATCCTCGTACGGCTTGGTGGAATGCGGCTCGTTGAAGCAGATGCTGAAGAACTCGTGAAGGTAGGCCGGCCAGTTGTCGCGCATGCTGGCCAGGTTTTTCGCCACCGCATCGGCCGTGGCGGCGCCCTCCAGCTTCCGCTCGATCCAGCCGCCGACCAGCACCAGGTGCGTTGCGCGCTCGGGCTGCTCGAAGGCGAAGCGTATCGCCGTCATGGCAGTCGCGGAGATGCCGACGACGGCCACCCGCTCGATCTGCAGACGGTCGAGCACCGCGACGAAATCTGCGTAGTAATGATCGAAGGAATATTCCTGCGGTGCGGCCGGACGATCGGATCGTCCATTGCCGCGAAGGTCCATCACCACGACCCGGAAGTGCTGGGACAGGTAAGGCACCACGCCCTTGAGCATGTGGGCATTGGCGATCTGGAAGATCGGTGCGAATGCCAGCCAGGGGCCGCTGTCACCGTACTGGGCATACCAGGATCGCACGCCGTCGCGTTCGATGCAGCCTTCACGGTCCGGCGTGACGGTTTCGAACGGATTGTCCGGCGGCGGCATGCCCGGCTCCCGCAGCGGACCGACGGTTCGCAGCAATTCAGACGGGACCGCAGGCCGATCGCTCATTTGCTTCTCCGGCGTGGCGCGGCCTTTGCCGGCGCCTTTGCCGGCGCTTTTGCCTGCGCCTTTCGCGGCGCCTTCGCGTGTCCGACGTGACGCAGCAGCGTCGCCACCGCATCCAGCGCTTCGCGCTGGTGCCCCTGGTCTTCCGGCACACCCAGCGCCATGCTCGCTTCGAGGCCCATCCAGAACCAGCCGATCCAGGCGGAGATGGCCCGCGCGGCGATCGGCAGCTTCAGGCCCGATTCCTGGATAAACTCCTCGACCGCGCTTTCCACCAGACGGTGCCACGCGAGCAACCGCGGTGTGAACTCCTCGCGAAGTGCCTCGTCATGAAAGCTTGCGCCCATCAATTCCATCAGCAGCTTGACGAAACCGGAGCGCAGGTCTTCCTCGTAGAACTCGCAGGCCTGCTGCCATTTCTCCTCGGCGGAAGCAGCCTGGCCGTACATGCGTGTCTGGCGCTGCAGGAGGAGGTTGTTGGCCTCGTCCAGCACGGCCATGACAAGCTGCTGCTTTCCCTGGAAGTGGTAGCCGATCAGGGCATGGTTCACCCCGGCGTCAGCGGCGATATCCCGCACGTTGAGCCTGGCGTAGCCATGCTCGACCAGCCGCCGCCGTGCCGCGGACAGGATCAGCGAACGGGTGCTCAAGCCGTCGGCGCGCCGCCTGGGCGCGGCTTTGCGCCGGGAGACGGGCTTGCCGGAGTCCGGTGCAGGTTGAACGGCTGGTTTATCCATTTGTTCAACCTACCATCCTGCCGCCACTTGTCAACCGTGCGCCTCGATCTCGGGCCCCCTGATGAGGACCTCTGATTCAGACGCCACAGCGCCGGGCCTTCGGTCGTTGCCGCGAGCCCCTTCGTCAGGAGGCATCCGAGCCGTCCCACGCGCGCATGGGAGCATGTGCCATGTCCTCGATCGATCATCCTTTGCCCGCGTACCGCTCTTCCCCCTGGGTCCAGGCTGTCGGAGCGCTGGCCGAACGCATCGGCCTCTGGCCGGCCGTTGCGCTGATGACCGTGGCAAGCACCCTGCTCTCGCTGCTGGTCTGCATGCTGATCGCGTCGGTGTATCCCCCGCTTTCGGTCATTCGGATGGTTCAGATGAGCCTCGCCGTACCGACGATCATCGCACCGCCGATCTTCTTCGTGATCTTCCGCCTGATCGGCGACCTGAACATGACGCGCGAAGCCTTGCGCCAGATTGCGAACCACGACGGCCTGACCCAGGCGCACACCCGCCGCTTCTTCATGGAAGCGGTCAACACGCCGCCCCCGGGCGCCACCGTTGCACCCCAGGCGCCCGACAGCATCCTCCTGCTCGACATCGACGACCTCAAGCAGATCAACGACCGCCACGGTCACCTGCTAGGCGACGTGGTGCTGAGGGCCGTCAGCGATACCTGTCGCAGGCATCTGCGAAGCCGGGACCTGTTCGCCCGGTTCGGCGGCGAGGAGTTCGTGATCCTGGTGACCGAGGCGGGCGGGGACCTGGTGCAGGCAATTGCAGAGCGGATCCGACGGGCGGTGGCAGAACTCGACATCCGCGACAGCGCCGGCCGCCAGGTCCGGGTGACGGTCAGCCTGGGCATCGCGTACAGCGACAGGCGCGTGCTCGGCGCTGGCGCTGAACTCATTCAGCAGGCGCTCGGGCTTGCGGATCAGGCCCTCTACGCAGCGAAGCGCAACGGCAAGAACCGTACGGAGTTCGCCAGGCTCGGCGACTGGATGCTGATCCCCGTCTGATGCGCGCCGGAAGTCCCGGCCGGGCGGCCTGTGCTATTTTCACTGCATGTTCGACCTCACCGGAAAGATCGCGCTGGTCACCGGCGCCTCCCGCGGCCTCGGCTGGGCGATGGCCGAGTCGCTCGCAAGGGCCGGCGCCCATGTCGCGTTGAACGCCCGTGACGAATCGGCGCTGATCGCCCGCGTCTCGGAACTGGGCGGCCGGGGGTTGTCGGCAGAAGCCTGCCCTTTCGACGTCACCGACTTCGACGCCGCCGAGCACTGCGTCGCCGACCTGGCCCGCCGGCATGACCGCTTCGACATCCTCGTCGCCAATGCCGGCATCAACCTGCGCGCCCCCATCACCGGGTTCGAACTCGCCGACTACCAACGCGTCGTTGAAACCAACCAGACAGCCGTCTGGGTGCTGGCAAGGGCGGCCGCACGGCAGATGGTGCCGCGCCAGCGCGGACGGATCATCCTGACCGGCTCGATGAGCGCGATCAACGCGCGCGCCAACATCTCCGCCTATGTCGCCAGCAAGGGCGCGGTCCATGCGCTGACGAAGCAACTTGCCGCCGAACTGGCGAAGGACGGCATCACCGCCAACTGCATCGCCCCCGGCTTCTTTGCCACCGAGATGAACACCCCGCTGGTCGAGAACCAGGCGTTCAACGACTGGGTCTGCCAGCGCACTCCCGCTGGGCGCTGGGGCCGCGTCGAGGAGATCGGCCCGGCGGCAGTGTTCCTGGCGTCGGACGAAGCGTCCTTCGTCAGCGGCCTGATCATGACGGTGGACGGCGGATTCACCTCGGCCATGTGAAACAGGAACCCTCGTGATCGACGACGCCCCGAGAATCCAGACTTCCGAGCCCCTGCGGCGCCCGCGGCCCGACCAGGTCGCTGCGTTGACGGGGGTGCCGACCGGCTTCCTGGTCGACGCGCTCGGCGGCAGCGGGGCCCTTGATTACCGCATCAAGCCGGTCGTGCCGGAGCAGTCGACGTTCTGCGGACCCGCCGTCAGCTGCAACGCCGGCCCGGCAGACAACCTGGCAGTGTTCGCCGCGCTGGATCTGCTGCAGGCGGGCGACGTGATCGTCGCATCCTGCGCCGGGCACCTCGGCTGCGCCGTCGTCGGCGATCTGCTGCTCGGAATGGCCAGGAACAGCGGCGCCGCCGGCTTCGTGACCGATGGATGCGTGCGAGACATCCCCGGCATCCGCCAGGTCGGGCTGCCGTGCTTCGCGGTCGGCGTCACGCCGAACTCGCCGGCTCGCGAAGGTCCTGGCACCGTGGGTTTCCCGGTGGTCGTCGCCGGGGTCGCGGTGGCAACCGGCGACATCGTCGCGGCCGACCAGGATGGCGTCGTCGTGGTGCCGTTCGATCGCATCGACGCGTGCATCGAGCGGCTGGTCCACGTGCGTGCGGCCGAAGCCGAACTCGATGCCAAGGTCAAAGCCGGGCTGAAGTCCGTGCCCTGGCAGCGCTAGCCAGGCCCAACCCCGACGGTTTCCTAGGGGCAGCACTCCCAGTGCGCCAGCGGGTCGTTGCGGTCCAGGTCTCGGGTGAAACAGGCGCCGCAGTCGCGGCAGCGATACAGGATGACCTCCCCGTCGATCCTCCCCTCGGTTGCCTCACCCATGTCCCGCCTGTCGGTCTCCCGCAGCGCTTCATGCGGCGCAACCGCTGAAAGCTCTCCTTCCAGATCCTGGCAGGCCTTGCAGGCCGTTTCGAGAAGCATGTCGATCGACTCGTCGGGCAGGAAGCCCAGCATGCCAGAACGCGGCTGGGCGAGCAACGCGCCGCTCGGCAACGGCAGCAGAACGCCGGAAAAGGCAACTCCGGATGCCGGTGCCACACGACCTTGATGTCGATCACGGCCCCGCGATAGGGCTAGGAGCCGCTCGCCGCGGCCGACCAGAGCAACCGCAGCGCAAGACCTGTCAGAATCAGTTTGAAGGCCAGTTGAAAGACCCGCTCCGGCAGGGCGGTCAGGACCCTGGCGCCGGCCTGCGTCCCCAGCTGGCCCGCCACGAGCATGGCAGCGATCATCGGCAGCCATTCGGTGAACGCGAACCCGAGCACGCCGAACGCGATCACCTTGGCCGCATGCTGTACCACCATGCAAGCGGCGTGTGTTCCCACCACGCCGAGCTTGCCCATCCGCTTGACGTCCCAGAAGGCCGCCACCATCGGTCCGGTGGCCCCGACGAACATGGTGCAGAAACTGGCGCCGGCGCCGACCAGCAGAAAGGCCCGATCAGGAATTGCGCGGGCGCCGAGCCTGGGCCCCCAGACTGTCCATAGGATGAACAAGCCGAGGATGATCTGCAGCGTCGAGGTCGGCAGCGCGACCAGCACCAGGCTGGCGATAGCGATGCCGACGATCGTGCCGACGGTGAACCAGGCAAGCATCGAGCGCTGCACGCTCTTGCGCAGCGTCACCAGGCGTCCGGCGTTCGAGCCGGCCTGCACCACGCCGTGGATCGGCAATACCACCGTTGGCGGCAGCACGGCCAGCATCACCGCCAGCATTGCCACGCCTCCGCCGATGCCGAAGGCCGCGGAAATGGCGGCGGTGACGAATGCGGCGGCGACCAGCGCGACGGCCCAGGCGATGCCGAGGCCGTCCGGTATCAGGAGGTCCAAGCT
>JACCRJ010000318.1 GCA_013813615.1 Lautropia sp.
ATGGAGGAGCCCTTGTGCATCAGCACGTCCGGCATGTACGGGCCCGCGAACACATACGTCAGGCACAGCAGCGCCAGGACGGCCATCGGCCAGCCGACGGCGCGGCGGGTGGCCTCGAGCAGGAGCCCCATGCCGATCACGGCGGTCCAGAGATCCATCGTGCTCGGCTGGCCGGGGCGTTCCGCCAGGTCACGGTAGAAGACCATCAGGTACGCGCCGCAGAAGGCGGCCACCAGCGCCAGCACCCAGTCCGCGACGGGGATGCGGTCGCGCGGCGAGCGGCCCTTGAAGGCCGGGTAGGCGCAGAAGGCGAGGAAGAGGCCGATGCCGAGGTGCATCGAGCGCGCCTCGGTGTCGTTGACGATGCCGATGCCGAGCGCGAACGGCAGCGGGCTGGCGTAGAAGAGCTGGGCAAGCGACCAGAGCACCGCGAGAGCGGTGATGAAGCCGGCGATCGGTCCCGTCAGTTTCCTGCCGCCGGTGTCGACGTCCGCGACGAGTTCCTGAAGCTTCTCCGCGTCCGGAACGTCGGCCGTTGTCGTTGCTTGTGCCACGGTAGCTTCTCCTGTTTTGGGGCCTGCGCCGGCAGACGGCTGCGCCGCCCGCCGGTTGATCGAGGAGCTACTGCGGCGGGATTACTTCACCCAGCCCTTTTCCTTGTAGTAGCGGCTGGCACCCTCATGCAAAGGAGCGGAGTTGCCGTTCTTGACCATGTCCTCGGCCTTCAGGTTGGCGAGGGCCGGATGCAGCTTCTTGAACTCCTCGAAGTTGTCGAACACCGCCTTGACCACCTGGTAGACGGTTTCGGTCGGGGTTTTGGAGGAGGCCACCACCGTCGCCAGCACGCCGTAGGTCTCGGTGGCCTGCGGGTTGTTCGGATAGAGTCCGCCCGGAATCGTCGCCTTCGCATAGTAGGGCTTGCCGGCCATCAGCTTGTCGATCGCGGGGCCGGTGAGCGACACCAGCTTTGCGCCGCAGGTGGTGGTCGGATCCTGGATGTTCGCGCTGGGGTGGCCGACGGCGTAGAAGAAGCCGTCGATCTTGCCGTCGCACAGGGCAGGGCCGTGCTCGTCGGCCTTCAGCTCGGACGCCAGTGAAAAGTCACTGACCTTCCAGCCGATTGAGGCGAGCAGTTCGTCCATGGATGCACGGGTCCCGGAGCCGGGGTTGCCGATGTTGAAACGCTTGCCCTTGAATTCCTCGAACTTCGAGACGTTGGCTTCCTTGCGCGCGACCACCGTGAACGGCTCGGGATGCACCGAGAAGACTGCCCGCATGTCCGGGTAGGCGCCGGCCTCCTTGAACTGGCCGATGCCCTTCAGCCCGTTGAACTGCACGTCGGACTGTGCGAACCCCATGTCGAGTTCGCCCGCCTTGATGGTGTTGACGTTGAACACCGACCCGCCGGTGGACTCGACCGAGCAGCGGATGTTGTGCTTGGCGCGATCCTTGTTCACCAGGCGGCAGATAGCGCCGCCGGCAGCGTAGTAGACGCCGGTGACGCCACCGGTACCGATCGTCATGAACTTTTGCTGCGCCGCGGCGGGGGCGGCGCTCAACGCGCTGGCGGCGGCCAGCACGGCCGAGGCGGTCAGCGAGGCATAGCGCACGCGGAGGGGGAAAGAAGTGCTTGTCTTCATCAGGTGTTCTCTCTCTTTCAGGTAATCGATCAATGGCCGGAACTGGCGGTAGCCGTCTCGAGCGTCCGGCCGAGCGCCCGGTCAAGGCGGAGCACGATCTCTTCGATATCGTCCTCCGTGACAATGAAGGGCGGAGCGAGCAGTACATGGTCGCCACGCCTCCCGTCGATTGTGCCACCCATGGGATAGCACAGCAGCCCATTGTCCATTGCAACCCGCTTCAGCGTGGCGTTGATTTGCAGCGCGGGGTCGAAAGGCTCCCGGGTAGTGCGGTCCCGGACTAACTCGAGCCCTATTAACAAGCCGCGGCCGCGGATGTCGCCGACGTGCGGATGCGCGTCGAACGCCCGGTGCAGTCGCTGCATCAGATGCTCGCCGCTGCGCCTGACCTGCGCCAGCAGCCCCTCGCGTTCGATGACCTGCTGGACCGCCAGCGCGGCCGCGCACGCCACCGCATGGCCGAGGTAGGTGTGGCCGTGCTGGAAGAAGCCGCTGCCCTTGCGCATCGCGTCCACGATCCGGGCCTGCGCCAGGACCGCGCCGATGGGCTGGTAACCGCCGCCAAGCCCCTTGGCGATCACCATCAGGTCCGGCGTGACCCCTTCGGCTTCGCAGGCGTGCAGGGTGCCGCAGCGCCCCATGCCGCACATCACCTCGTCGAGGATAAGCAGCACGCCGAAGCGGTCGCAGACCTCGCGGACCCGCTTGAAGTAGCCGGGCACGCCGGTGAGCACGCCGGCGGTCGCGCCCCCGACGGTTTCGGCGATGAAGGCGATGACCTTGTCGGCGCCGGCTTCGACGATCGCCTGTTCCAGTTCCCCGGCCAGCCGCTCGCCGTACTGTTGCGGCGTCTCCTGCGGTTGCCGGTCGCGATAGTCGTAGCAGGGCGACACGTGGGTCACATCGATCAGCAGCGGCGCGAACTGCGCGCGGCGCCAGGCGTTGCCGCCGACGGCCAGCGCACCCAGTGTGTTGCCGTGATAACTCTGTCGGCGGGCGATGAAGCGGCTGCGCTGCGGCTGGCCGATCTCGACGAAGTACTGGCGGGACATTTTCAGCGCAGCCTCGACGCCTTCCGAGCCGCCGGAAACGAAATACGCGTGGCTGGTGCCTGCCGGCGCCTGCCGGATCAGGTTCGCCGCCAGTTCCTCGGCGACCTCGGTCGTGAAGAAGCTGGTGTGGGCGTACGCC
>JACCRJ010000040.1 GCA_013813615.1 Lautropia sp.
AGTCCAAGCCCTGCGGCAGAACCAAGGGACCTGCTGAAGCGGCTGTTCCAGGCCGCGGTCCAGCGTGCACTGCCTGAGCGCAACATCGGCCCGTTCCTGCCTGCGCCGCCGAAGGGCCGCACGCTCGTACTCGGCGCCGGCAAGGCCGGCGGCGCGATGGCGGCCGCGGTGGATCGGCTGTGGCCGCAGGATGCGCCGGTCTCCGGGCTGGTGGTGACCCGCTACGGACACGTACCGCCGGCCTATCGCACGCGCCAGGAACGAGGCGAAGCTCGCATCGAAGTCGTCGAGGCTGCCCACCCGGTGCCGGACGAGGCCGGCCGGCATGCCGCCTGCCGCATCCTCGATGCAACCGCCGGCCTGACCGGTGACGACCTGGTGGTGTGCCTGATCTCCGGCGGCGGCTCTGCGCTGCTGGCGGCGCCTGCCGAAGGCGTGACATTCGAGGACAAGCAGTTGGTCAACAAGGCGCTGCTGCGAAGCGGTGCCGCGATCGGCGAAATGAACTGCGTGCGCAAGCACCTCTCCGCCATCAAGGGCGGGCGCCTCGCTGCCCGCTGCGCACCGGCGCGGGTCGTCACCCTGCTGATCTCGGACGTTCCCGGCGACGACCCGGCGGTGATCGCCAGCGGTCCAACCGTGCCGGATCCGACCACCTGCGCGGATGCGCTGGCGATACTGCGGCGCTACCGGATCGAGATACCGCCCACCGTGCGCTCGGCGCTGGCGGCCGGGGCGCTGGAGACGCCAAAACCCGGCGACGCAGGTTTCCTGGGCAACGAGGTGCACCTGATCGCGACCCCGCAGCAGGCGCTGCAGGCGGCGGCGCATGCCGCTGCCGACCTGGGCCTGTCCGCGCACATCCTCAGCGACGAGATGGAAGGCGAATCGCGGGAAGTGGGCAAGGTGCATGCTGCGCTCGCCCGGCAGGTGGCGCGGCGCGCCCAGCCGTTCGGCGCGCCTTGCGTAGTCCTTTCGGGTGGCGAAACCACCGTCACCGTGCGCAGCAGCAGCGGCCGCGGCGGCCGGGCGACCGAGTTCCTGCTGGGGGCGGCGATCGCGCTGGACGGCGAGCCCGGCGTTTACCTGCTGGCGGCGGATACCGACGGCATCGACGGCATCGACGACAATGCCGGGGGAATCGTCACCCCGGACACCCTGGCCCGGGCACGTGCGCTGGGACTGACCGCGACTGAGTTCCTGGACCGCAACGACGCGCGGACTTTTTTCGAGAAGCTCGACGACCTGGTGGTCACCGGCCCCACCTATACCAACGTCAACGACTTCCGGGCTGTGCTGGTGTCGCGTTGACCATCTGCTCCGGCCTCACCCAGGCGTCGAACTGCTCTGCGGTGAGATAGCCGGTGGCAACCGCGGCGGCCTTCAGAGTGGTGCCTTCCCGATGCGCCTTCTTGGCGATCTCGGCGGCCCGGTCGTAGCCGATGTGCGGGTTGAGCGCCGTCACCAGCATCAGCGATTGCTCCAGAAGCGCGGCGATTCGTTCCCGATTCGGCTCGACGCCCACGGCACACTGGTCGTTGAAGCTGCGCGCGCCGTCGGTCAGCAGGCGGATCGACTGCAGCACGTTGTGCACGATCATCGGCCGGTAGACGTTCAGCTCGAAGTTGCCGCTGGCGCCACCGAAGTTCACCGCAACGTCGTTGCCGAAGACCTGGGCGCACAGCATGGTCACCGCTTCGCATTGCGTCGGATTGACCTTGCCCGGCATGATCGAACTGCCCGGTTCGTTTTCCGGAATGGAGATCTCCCCCAGGCCGCTGCGGGGGCCACTGGCAAGCCAGCGGACGTCATTGGCGATCTTCATCAGGCTCGCCGCTACCGTCTTGAGCGCGCCGTGCGCGTTCACCTGGGCGTCCGCCGCCGCGAGCGCCTCGAACTTGTTGGGCGCCGTCACGAAGGACAAGCCGGTGAGCCTTGCCAAGGCAGCGGCTACCTTCACCGCGAACTGCGGATGCGCGTTCAGGCCGGTGCCGACCGCCGTGCCGCCGAGCGCGAGTTCATAAAGGTGGCCCAGCGCATCCCGCAGGTGACGCATGCCATTGTCCAGCTGCGCCACGTAGCCGGAGAATTCCTGTCCGAGCGTAAGCGGCGTCGCGTCCTGCAGGTGGGTGCGGCCGATCTTGACGATGCCGGCGAAGGCCTGCGACTTGGCCTGCAGCGTGTCACGCAGCACCTGCAGCGACGGCAGCAACCGGTTGGCGACTGCCGAGGCGACGGCGACGTTCATCGCCGTCGGAAAGACATCGTTGGAGGACTGGCCCTGGTTGACGTGGTCGTTCGGATGCACCAGCCGCGCATGGCCCCGCTCGCCGCCCAGCAGTTCGCTCGCACGGTTGGCGATCACCTCGTTCAAGTTCATGTTGGTCTGGGTGCCGGAACCGGTCTGCCAGACCACCAGCGGGAACTCATGGTCGTGGCGGCCCTCCAGGATCTCGTCTGCCGCCTTGATGATCATGACCGCCAGATCCTGCGGGAGCGTACCGAGCTCCGCATTGACCTGCGCGGCGGCGCGTTTGACCAGCGCCAGCGCCCGGATCAGTTCGACGGGCTGCTTCTCCACCGAAATCCGGAAGTTCTGCAGCGACCGCTGCGTCTGGGCGCCCCAGAGCCTGTCCGCGGGAACTTCGATCTCGCCGAAGGAGTCGCGCTCGAGGCGTGCCGGATTCGTCATGCCGAGCCTATGCCAGTGCTATGCGAGTGCGTCGTAGCTG
>JACCRJ010000060.1 GCA_013813615.1 Lautropia sp.
GCAGTACCGATCGGCAGTAAGATTGCCAGGCAATGAGCGCGACCCAACCCACCGTCACCTACCGGTACATCACCCGCCAACCGGGCGTACGCGGCGGGCAACCGATCGTTGAGGGAACCCGGAGATCCTTCCGCGCTATCCCCAACTGGGACTTCATGCACGCAACCCTGCCCAGGCTCGAGATCAGCAATTTTCCGCAGCTTCGCCGCAATGGACTGGAAACGCTGCAGGTCAATGTCGACTACCGCTGCAACCAGACCTGCCTGCACTGCCATGTGAATGCGGGCCCGACGCGTACGGAAGAGCCAAAATCGTGACCGCGCATCCTGCGTTTCATTATGTTCGGGACTCTGAGCTTTGGCGCGCGAGGTGAACGCCGATGTCTGTGTGATCGGCGCCGGCTCGGCGGGACTGACCGCGGCCTGGATCGCGGCGCAGGCCGGCGCGAAGACCGTGTTGATCGAGCGCGGCGAAATGGGCGGTGAATGCCTGAACACCGGGTGCGTACCCTCCAAGGCGCTGCTGGCCGCGGCGTTCCGCGCGCGGCACGCTGAAACCGCACGCCCCTTCGGGGTCGCGGCCGAACCGCGCGTCGACTTTGCCAAAGTGCATGCGCATGTGCACGAAGTCATCGCTGCGATCGCCCCGCACGATTCCGTTGAGCGCTTCGAGCGGCTGGGCGTCGAGGTGATCCGGGAGGAAGCGCGATTCGTCGGCGCGCGGGAGCTCACGGCCGGCAACGTTCGGATCAGCGCGCGCCGGGTCGTGATCGCGACGGGGTCCGCGCCCAAGGTGCCCGACCTCGAGGGGCTCGGCGACGTCCCGTATTTCACCAACGAGACGATCTTCGACAACGCCGAGCTTCCGGGGCACCTGGTGGTGATCGGCGGAGGTCCTCTCGGGATCGAGCTCGCACAGGCGCATCGGCGGCTGGGCTCGCGGGTCACCGTACTCGTCACCTCGAGCGCCATGGACAAGGACGAGCCCGAGCTTGCGGCCGTGCTTCTGAAGCGTCTCGCCGAGGAAGGCGTCGCCATACGCGAGAAAGCGCAGGTGAAACGCATTGAAGCGAAGAATTCCGGCATCGTGCTTCACCTCGAAGAAGCGCACCAGCAAGCCCAGGTGGAGGCGACTCATCTGCTCGTCGCGACGGGTCGAACACCGCGGCTTCGATCGCTCGAGCTCGAGCGCGCCGGTGTGGCGTGCGACGACAAAGGCATCAGCGTCGACGAGCGGCTGCAAACCAGTGCGAAAGGCGTGTATGCAATAGGCGACGTCGTGAAGGGCGGGCCGCAATTTACGCACATCGCGGGCTACCAGGCCGGGATCGCAATGCGCAACGCGTTGTTCCGATGGCCTGCGAAGGTCGATTATCGCTCGCTCCCATGGGTCACTTATACGGACCCGGAGCTCGCGCACACGGGCATGACCGAGGCGCAAGCCCGAAAAGAGCACGGCGACGACGTGCGCGTGATCTGTCTGCCCTTCGCTGAAAATGATCGCGCGCAGGCCGAACGGGAGACGGAGGGGCGCATCAAGATCGTGACCCGGCGCAACGGTCACGTGCTCGGCGCGTCGATCGTCGGCGCGCGGGCTGGCGAGATGATCCATACCTGGGTGCTCGCGATCGGGCAGAAGCTCAAGCTGAAACACGTCGCTTCGATGATTGCGCCGTACCCGACGATGGGAGAGCTCAACAAGCAGGTGGCCTCCGAATTCTACAAAGAGATGCTTTCCAGTCCCTGGGTGCGGCGGCTGGTGCGTGCGCTCCTGCGTTTACCGTAACCCGGCTCTTCGAAGGAGATGATATGTCCGACAGCGCCGCAACCCCGTTGAAAGGCCAGAAAGCTCTGGTGACCGGCGCGGATTCGGGCATCGGCGCCGCTGTGGCGGTCTCCCTCGCCGAGGCTGGCGCCGCAGTCGGTGTGAATCACCGCGACAGCGGGGAGGCGGCGGACGATGTGGTGCGCAAAATACGCGAGAAGGACGGCGAGGCGGTTCAGCTCAAGGCCGACGTCTCGAGAGAGGGCGACGTCAAGGCCCTGTTCGACCGCTTCATGGAGGAGTTCGGGCGCATCGACATCCTGGTTGCGAATGCCGGGGTGCAGAAGGATGCGCCGCTCACCAACATGAGCCTCGAGGACTGGCAGAAAGTCGTCGACGTGAATCTCACAGGCGTTTTTCTCTGCATGCGCGAGGCGGTGCATCGGTTCCTTGACCAGGGTATCGCCCCGGTGTCGAAAGCGGCGGGCAAGATCATCTGCATGAGCTCGGTTCACGAGATCATTCCATGGGCGGGGCACGTCAATTACGCGGCGTCCAAAGGCGGACTGCACATGATGATGAAAACCGTTGCGCAGGAGACCGCCGAACGGAAAATACGCGTCAACTCGATCGCACCCGGTGCGATCAAGACCGAGATCAACCGCGAGTCGTGGGAAACGCCCGAGGCGGAAAAGAAGCTCCTGAAGCTGATTCCGTACGGACGTATCGGCGTCCCGGAGGACATCGGCAAAGTCGCGGTGTGGCTCGCTTCCGACGATTCGGACTACGTGACCGGCGCGACGCTGGTGGTCGACGGCGGGATGACGCTATACCCGGCTTTTGCCGGCAATGGCTGAGCCTTCATCCACTCCATCCCGGGAGATGACACCGCCGGAATCAGCGTCGAAACGGGAATACCCGCCGATCGGCGACTACGCCGCGATCGGCGATTGTCACGGCGCCGCGCTGGTGTCCACCGATGGCGGGATCGATTGGGGCTGCCTCGGGCGCTTCGATGCGGACCCGATCTTCTGCCGCCTGCTCGACGCGGACCGGGGAGGTTTCATGTCAGCGGCGCCGCGGGAGAAGGCGAGCGCGACCCGGTCCTATCTCGACGGCACGAACATTCTGCGAACCGAGTTTCGGACCTCGTCGGGCCGGGTCGCGATCACGGATTTCATGCCCGTGGGCCGCGCTCCCTCCGCGGGCCCCTACGATTATGTGACGCTCAACGCGCCGGGATGGATCGTTCGGCGCATCGAAGGTGTGGAAGGCCGGGTCGATCTCCACGCCGCCTACCGGCCGTCGGTCGCCTTCGCGCGCCGTTGCGCGGAGCTGAAGGCCGTGCCTGGCGGCATCGCGCTCGAGGGCGACGACGCGGTGCTGCGCAGCGACCTGCCGCTGCGGATCGCGGGCGACCGCGCCGAGTGCACATTCTCGATCGGGGCCGGCGAGTGCCGCTACATCGTCGTCGGAAAAGCGGCCGCAGCGGCGACGACCGAGCGTGTCGACGAGCTCTTCGACATCACGTGCGCGTTCTGGAAAGAATGGATCGGCTACTGCCGTTACCGCGGTCCTTATGCCGCCATGGTGCGCAGGAGCGCGCTTGCGTTGAAGCTGATGACCTATGCACCGACAGGTGCGTCCGTGGCAGCGCTCACCACTTCGCTCCCCGAAGAGATCGGCGCGGGGCGCAACTGGGATTACCGCTACTGCTGGGTGCGCGATGCGAGCCTCATGCTGCAGACGCTCGCTTCCCTCGGCTACTCCGGAGAAGCGAGGCGGTTCTACGAGTTCATGCAGAAGGCGCTGAAGGGCCCGGTCGATGAACTGCAGATCATGTACGGTGTCGGCATGGAGCGCGAGCTTCATGAGCACGAGCTCGGCCATCTCGAAGGCTATCGCGGCAGCAAACCGGTGCGCACCGGCAACGGCGCGTACGATCAGCGGCAGAGCGATCTGTACGGCTACCTTCTCGAAGGCGCGCTCACTTATAGCGCGCTGGGCGGGAAAATATCGGCGGCGGAACAGGAGTCTTACGTACGCGTCGCCGATTTCATCACCGGGTGCTGGTTGGAGCCCGATAAGGGGCTGTGGGAGATCCGTGGTGAGCCGCAGCACTTCGTGCATTCCAAGGCGATGTGCTGGGTGGTGATGGATCGGGCGATCCGCCTGTTGGGCGAAAGGCCCGGGTGGGTCGCGTTGCGGGAGCGCATATGGCGGGACATCGCCGATCACGGGCGTTCGCCGGAAGGGCATTTCATCCAGGCGTACTCTGCGCCGGATGAAGCGCAACTCGATGCGGCGCTGGTGCAGCTCGCGATGATGGGGCTGCCGGCCGATCTGGAAACCCTGAGGTTGACGCGCGAGGCGGTCGAGCGCGAGCTGCGCCGTGGGGACTTCCTGCTGCGTTACACGGGCGGGGACGGGGTCGAGGGCAAGGAGGGCGGCTTTCTGGTCTGCAGCTTCTGGCTGGTGGATGCACTGCTCTACGAGGGCCGCGGCGCGGAAGCTCGCGCGCTGTTCGAGCGCCTGCTGGGCCACGCGAACGATGTCGGCCTTTACGCGGAGGAAAGCGACCCCGAATCGGGCGCACTGCTCGGAAATTTCCCGCAGGCTTTCACCCACCTCGGCCTCGTCGGGAGCGCGGTCAACCTGGCGCTTTTCGAAAAGCGCGGCGCCGCGGCACTGCGCGGCAGCTACGCCGACCGGGCGCGTCGCAGCGTGTGGGCGACGTTCGGTTGGAAGGGCGTTATCTCCGGTCTCCTTCAATCGCGCCGCATCAACTTTTTTTCGTCCAGGAAATCCCGACTTTCGAGGCTCTGATGAAAACCACGAAGAACGCATGGCTCCTGGCCGGACTTGGTCTGCTGGCGGCGGGGCTGATCGGGTCCTGGTTCCTGTTGCCGATCAAGGAATGGAGCGAGGCGTTCCAGCAATGGATCGAGGGCCTCGGCGTCTGGGGTGTGGTGGCGTTCGGCGCGGCCTATGTGCTGGCCACCGTATTGGCGATTCCCGCCTCTCCGCTGACCCTGGTCGCGGGGCTCGCGTTCGGAATCCGGGGATTTCCGCTGGTGGTGGTCGCCGCGACGATCGGTTCGGCGCTGGCCTTCCTGGTGGCCCGCTACCTCGCGCGGGAAAAAGTCGCGGCGATGGTAGCGAAACGTCCCAAGCTCAAGGCGGTGGACGAGGCCGTCACTGACGAAGGCTGGAAGATCGTCTTGCTGATGCGCCTGAGCCCGCTGGTGCCGTTCAATCTCCAAAACTACCTGTTCGGCGTCACCGACGTCGATTTCAAGCGTTACCTCGCTGCGACCTTCGTCGGCATCATGCCGGGCTCCCTGCTCTACGTTTACGTGGGCTCGCTGGGGCAGCAAAGCGGCGGAGGTACGACCGGCAAGTGGATTTTCTTCGCCCTGGGCCTAATCGCGACGGCGATCACCGTGGTGCTGATCACGCGCAAGGCCAAGGCGCGCCTGGCCGAGGCCGGCGTCGGCGCAGGCAAAGGCAAAGCCAAGACGCCGTCTCGCAAGAAGTCATGAGCCGGCCGGTTCCTACGTACACCCCCATGCCAGAATTTTCTCATGCAGACTTTCCGAGATGGGCGGCGCCATGGCGGTAGTCACGTTCCTGATCACGCTGAGTTTCTTCTTCACAACGCCAGGCGTCGCGGCCCCGATGGGTT
This sequence comes from Lautropia sp., assembly GCA_013813615.1. GTDB lineage: Bacteria > Pseudomonadota > Gammaproteobacteria > Burkholderiales > Burkholderiaceae_E > Lautropia. The sequence continues at coordinate 5,450 of JACCRJ010000060.1, forward strand.
CCCGCGATCTCGGTCGATGTCGGGCAATTTCTGCTGAAGGACGCCGGTCTGCTCGGCGCCTCGATCTGGCTCCTGGGAAAAGCGCTCGCCGCAACAGCCGGTCGGCCTCTCAGCAGACACACGAACCGCTGACCAAGGAGGCGAGTCACGCCGGACGCCAACGCTCCCTACGGGAAGGCGACGTGTTCCGGACGTGCGCCTGGTGT
>JACCRJ010000085.1 GCA_013813615.1 Lautropia sp.
AAACTGATGTGCGCCAGGATCGCCAGCGCGGTGAGTTCCAGGATCTTCAGGACGGTCGGCCCGGCACAGGTTGGCTTGAGGGAGTCCTAAAGACGCTCTTCCACCCAGTTGCGAATCGAAGCAAGCGCCGGGTCGACGCCGGAGGGATTGCTGCCGCCTGCCATCGCGAAGTCCGGCTTGCCGCCGCCCTTGCCCCCGACCTGGGCTGCCGCATGCGCCACCAGGTCGCCGGCCTTGAGCTGCCCGGTGAGATCCGGCGTGACACCGGCGGCCAGCTGCACCTTGCCCTCGTTGACGGCCGCCAGCAGGATCACCGCCGACTTGAGCCGCGTCTTCAGCTGGTCCACGGTGGCGCGCAGGGCCTTCGCATCCGCGCCGTCCAGGCGCGCCACCAGCAGACGCGCGCCTCTGACCTGCACTGCCTGCTCGGCCAGGTCGAGGCCGCGACTGCTGGCGAGCCTGGCCTTGAGCTGGCCGAGCTCCCGCTCGAGGCCGTGGGACTGCTCCTGGATCTGGCCGATGCGGTCGGGCAGTTCCGCCACCGGCGCGCGCGCAATGGCCGCGGCACGGTTCAGCGTCTCCAGCAGCTGCTGCACCAGCGCCAGGGCGTTGTCGCCGGTGACCGCCTCGATGCGTCGTACACCCGCCGCCACGCCGCCTTCGGAGGCGATCTTGAAGAGGCCGATGTCGCCGGTGCGCGTAACGTGCGTGCCGCCGCAGAGTTCGCGGGATGTTCCGATGTCGAGCACCCGCACCGAATCGCCGTACTTCTCGCCGAACAGTGCCATGGCACCGCCCTTGACCGCCTCGTCGTAGGCCATCTCCTGCGCCTGGGTCGGCGTGTTGGCGAGGATCTCCGCATTGACCAGCGCCTCGACCTTCTGGATCTGGCCGGGCGTGACCGGTGCGTTGTGGCTGAAGTCGAAGCGGGTGCGGTCGGCATCGACCAGCGAGCCCTTCTGCTGCACGTGGCTGCCCAGCACTTCGCGCAGGGCCTTGTGCATCAGGTGCGTCACCGAATGGTTGCGCATGATCCTCTGGCGCGAGACGGTGTCGACCGCCGCGTCGACCTCGTCGCCCACCGCCAGCGCGCCGCGGCGCAGGACCCCGTGGTGCCCGAAGACGTCCGCCTGGATCTTGAGGGTGTCGTCGACCTCGAACTCCGCCGGCGAGGCATCGTCCGCCCGCTTCAGGATGCCGCGGTCGCCCACCTGGCCGCCGGACTCCGCATAGAAGGGGGTATGGTCGAGCACGACGACGCCGCGCTCGCCGGCCGCCAGCTGCTCGACCTGAGTGCCCTCGCGGTACAACGCGACGACGAGTGCGCTGCGGGAAAGCACTTCATAGCCGTGAAACCGGGTCGCACTGCCTCGGTATTCCAGCGCAGTGCCCGCCTTGAACCTGCCGGCGGCACGGGCCTGCTCGCGCTGGCGATTCATCGCCCGCTCGAACCCAGCCTCGTCCACCACCACGCCGCGTTCGCGGCACACGTCGGCGGTCAGGTCGAGCGGAAAGCCGAACGTGTCGTGCAGCCTGAATGCAGTCTCGCCATCGAGCACCTCGCCCTCGTCGAGGCCGGCCAGGGCGTTTTCCAGCAATGTCATGCCGTGGGCGATCGTCTCGAAGAAGCGCGCTTCCTCCGCCTGCAGGACTTCCGTGATGCGCTGCCCATCACGCCGCAGTTCCGGATACGCGTCGCCCATCTCGTCGGCGAGGTTGCCCACGAGGTGATGGAAGAAAGGCCGGCGCGCGCCGAGTTTGTAGCCATGGCGGATCGCCCGGCGAGCGATCCGGCGCAGGACGTAGCCGCGTCCTTCGTTGCCCGGAATGACGCCGTCGGCCACCGTGAAGGCGCAGGCGCGGATGTGGTCGGCGATCACTTTCAGCGAAGGGCTTTCCCGATCCGGGTTGCCGCCGGCGCCGCGCACCGCCTCCGCCGCGGCGCCCAGCAGGTTGACGAACAGATCGATCTCGTAGTTGGAATGGACGTGCTGCAGGACTGCGGCGATCCGCTCGAGGCCCATGCCGGTGTCGACGCTCGGCTTGGGCAGGGGATGCATGACGCCGGCATCGTCCCGGTTGAACTGCATGAACACGTTGTTCCAGATCTCGATGTACCGGTCTCCGTCCTCATCCGGACTTCCCGGTGGGCCACCCGGGATTTCCGGGCCATGGTCGTAGAAGATTTCGCTGCAGGGACCGCAGGGACCGGTGTCGCCCATCATCCAGAAGTTGTCGGATGCATAGCGCGCGCCCTTGTTGTCCCCGATCCGCACGATCCGCTCCCGCGGCACGCCGATCGCATCGGCCCAGATGCCGTAGGCCTCGTCGTCCTCGGCGTAGACGGTGACCCAGAGCTTGTCCGCCGGCAGCCCCAGCACACGCGTCAGCAGTTCCCAGGCGTACAGAAGCGCGTCGCGCTTGAAGTAGTCGCCGAACGAGAAGTTGCCCAGCATCTCGAAGAACGTGTGATGGCGGGCGGTATAGCCGACGTTTTCCAGGTCGTTGTGTTTGCCGCCGGCCCGGATGCACTTCTGGGACGTGGCCGCGCGCGAGTAAGGGCGCTTGTCGAAGCCGAGGAACACGTCCTTGAACTGGTTCATCCCCGCATTGGTGAACAGCAGCGTCGGGTCGTCATGGGGCACGACCGGGCTCGATGCAACGATGGTGTGGCCCTTCGACTCGAAGAACTCCAGGAACTTCTGGCGGATTTGGGCGGACTTCATGGCGTGATTCGGGAAAAGCTTTCGATTCTACCGAAGCGACATCGCCGGACGGTCCTTGCACGCCTGCAAAGAGCCGGCCGCGCCACCGTCGATTGAGGACCCGCGGTTCACCGCCTGATAGTACTATTGCCGGCAGGGTAATTCGTCACTTGGCGTTACAAGTTCCGGTGCCAGCGTCCCGCAGGCTCTGGCCCGGACGCGCTTTCCGGATCACCAGGAAGAGGAGGCAGAGTCTTGAAGATAAGAAGCCAGAAGGATTTCTGGTCGGCAGTCATGTTCGTCGTCTTTGGCGTGCTGTTCATCGCCTGGTCCACCGATTACCAGTTCGGCACGACCCAGCGGATGGGACCCGGCTACTTCCCGACCATCCTCGGCGTCATGCTGGTCGCCCTCGGCATCCTGGTCGGCCTGCCCAGCATCAAGCACGACACCCCTGAAACCCATGTGGAAAGAATCGGCTGGCGAGGCCTGCTGGTCATCCTCGGCTCGGTTGCCTTGTACGCCATCCTGCTGCCC
>JACCRJ010000094.1 GCA_013813615.1 Lautropia sp.
TCGTAGCCGATGGCCGCCTGCAGTACCTGCGCGGCGACGGCCACGGTGCGGGCGAAGATAGACACGCAGTCGAAGATGTGATGCAAGCTGCGTGCCAGATCGTCCGGAGGGTGCCGTAGGATCCCGACGGACCGTATACCGCCTCTCATGGCCGGTTGACGGCTATCTGCTCGAAGGTCCGCGCACGACTCACTGGCTCGCACCGGACGATTGGCACTTAGCTGAATCTGCTGATTCGCCCCGGCTTCCGGATCTCTCACGTCGAGGAATGGGGACCGACAGACGAGCAGATCGCCGCCAACCCGGGGTTGGCCCAAGAACGTCAGCGCCCGATGGTCCTGCTGCTGGCGGCCAGACGCGGTAGTCGCTTGACCCGCAAGAAGCGTTCGCCGAACGCGTCGGACTCGACGGCACCGAGCACCTTGGCGTCTCGGCCGGCAGGGCATAATCCGGGGACGATCCACCACATGGTAGCACGCCGATGAAACGTCCGGTGCTCGTCGTCGAGGACGACCGCAAGACTTCCGCGCTGATTGCGCTGTATCTGGAAAGTGAAGGCTATCCGGCTATCGTCGCGTTTTCCGGTCAGGACGCGTTTGAACTGGCGCAGCGTCACCGCCCCCTGATGACGATACTGGATATCTTGCTGCCCGACATCGATGGTTGGGACGTGTGTCGTCGCCTTCGAAGCGCCTCGATGATGCCGATACTGATCGTGTCGTCGCTGGTCCAGGCCCACGACCGAATCAGGGGGTTGACCCTGGGGGCCGACGACTATGTGACCAAACCCTTCAGCCCGAGTGAACTGATGGCGCGCGTCAAGGCGATATTGCGGCGCTCCAAGCCCGAGTCGCCACTCGCGGCGGGCGTATTCAATCACGACGGCCTGAGCGTCGATTTGAGTAAAGGCAAGGTGAGCCTGCACGGGCAACGGATATCGCTGACGCGCTCAGAGTTCCGGCTCCTGGAAGCGCTGGTCGCAGCGCCGGGACGGGTATTTACGCGCGACGAACTGCTGGCTCACCTCTATCCGAGCGGCGGAGTAGTGGTGGACCGGGTCGTCGACGTGCATCTCGGCAAGCTTCGGCAGAAGATCGAGCGTGATCCTTCCAGTCCCCGCCATGTCCTTACCGCGAGGGGGCTGGGCTACTACTTGAGCGACGGCGATCTACCTTCGGGCGACGATACCCGAGGTGGATCGATCGACGATGAATAGTCGGCTCTCTCTAAAACTGCTAGGCGTCATCGCGCTGGTGATCGGACTTGCAATGGCGATCGTATGGATATCGATCGATTTCTTCGCGATCGCCTCTTTCTCCGCCCTGCTCGATGAGTACCGGGTCCCGAACAAGCAGGACGTGATGACGATGTTCCTCGACTCCGCCCATCGGGCACTGGTTGGTGCCGGGCTCGTCGCGCTAACCGCGGCGCTGGTACTCAGCTACGTCGTGATCCGGATGATCCTCGGCCCCCTGCACCAGATGTTCCGGATGACGGGGAAGATCGGCCACGGTGACTACTCTTCACGCTTGCACATCGACGCCGACGACGAGGTCGGAGAGCTGGGCAAAGCTTTCAACGCGATGATCGACCGCCTGCAGCGGGTCGAGCGACTGCGCAAGAAGATGGTTGTCGACGTGGCGCATGAACTTCGGGCCCCATTGACCAATATCCGCGGTTACCTCGAGGCGTTGCGGGACGGTGTCGTCCCGCCCAGCGCAAAAGGCGTCGAGTCGCTGCACGAGGAAACGGTGCGACTCGGAAACCTGCTAGACGCTCTGATGCGGCTCAGCGCCGCTGATGCGGCGAGCCTGACTCTCGAGCGTCAGGTGATCGACCTGGACGAACTCGTGACGCGGTCGCTGAACGTGTTTGCGCAACAGTTCGCCGACAAGGCGATCAGTCCGCGATTGCAGATCGCGGCTGGCGCCGGACGTGCGATGGCCGATTGCGAGCAGATCGCCCAGGTGACGCAGAACCTGATGGACAACGCGTTGCGATACACACCGCACGGCGGGACTGTGCAAATCTCGATCGAGCGCGCTTCGGATGCGATCAAGGTGGTCTTCGCCAATACCGGTGAAGCGATCGCGACGCAGGACCTGCCGTTGATCTTCGAGCGCTTCTACCGGGTCGAAAAGTCGCGCTCCCGGGAAAGCGGCGGGGCGGGCATCGGGCTCGCGATCGTCAAGGAGCTCGTCGAGGCGCATGGTGGTGGAGTCGGCGCCGAGAGTTCGGCGGGTGAAAATCGCATCTGGTTCACCCTTCCCGCGTGAGCGGCCGAGCGCTTTATCAAATCTTTACCGATCCTTTATCCGCACACGGTTAGCCGTTGGTACCCTAGAAAGGGATAGTACAACGGGTAGGAAGAGGCCACTTTCTTGCGGATCAATCTGCCATACGACGTTGCCACCGGCAAGCGTTCCGCCACCGAAGCGCGCGCGTTCTACGCCGACGCGGTCATGAAGTCGATGAAAGGCGAAAAGCCGCCTTACATGCAGAGTTTGCAGTTCGCGTGCCCTCGGGCACGGCGGATGCCGGCAAGCCTGCGGCTAAGTAAACCGTACCGGCGTAGCCACATTCAACACAAGGAATCAAGATGAATTCGCCCACCCTCTGGAAACGTGGTGTCCTCGTATGCCTGTCGTCCTTGGGCATCTTGGGGGCTTTCGCAAGCTGCAGCAGCTCCGATGGCGACGGCACTCCGCCGGCCAGCGAGTTGCCGGTCGGACCGGCCAACGCCGGAACCCCGCCCGCGCATACGCTGGGTAATGCTGCCATTGGCCAGACCGTTTTCAGGTTCGAGACGTTCGGCAACGAGCGCTTCTGGACCGACGCGATTCGTTTGCCGGCCGGCATGGTGGCGGCGGGCGTGACGCCGCTGCAAGCCTTGGCTCTGGGTTTGCACATAGACATCGACGCGGTTCCGGCGGCCACGCGGACCGCATTGATGGCCGAACTGGCAGCGGATCCATCCGGCAAGTCATCGGCGGTGCTGAACGATCCGGACAATACCGTGGCGTTGATCAATGCCAACGCAGTGATCGGCCTGCCCCCCAAGGACACCGACGGCAATGGCACCATCGACATTCTGGCGGGTGACAAGGTGGGCGCCACTTGTGCGCTGTGCCACACGATTACCGACGGCTCGGGGTTCAACATGCCCAACGGAGGGTCGATCGGACGCCGGCAGGACGGCCGCGCGCCGCATACGCTCGACTTCGGCACGCTGGTATCGCTAGGAACGAATTCGCGCGCTTATTACCCGGCTCTGCAACTCGCGCTGACGGCAAACGGCGGCAATACGCTGGGTCGCGCACCGACCGGTCTCACCGAAAACTCCACCGAAGCGCAGGTCGACGCATATCTGACCAACAAGAATTTTTATCCAGTCGGAATGTTCGATGATACGGTCGATGGTAACGGCGATCCGATGCACAACATGCCGCTGTTCCGACAGGACCTCGCATTCCCTTATGGCAGCGAAGGCGCGATCGCGAAACTGGACAACTTCAGCAATCTGGTCTACACGGCGCTGCTCGATACGACCACACTCTTGACCCCTGGAGGCCGCGCGTTCTTGCGGAAGCTCGGCGGCGATGCGGCAGGTACTGAGATCGCGGACGATTACGCCATCGTGCTGGCGGCCACCGGCGTGACCGGCCCGTTCCCTTATGTGC
>JACCRJ010000125.1 GCA_013813615.1 Lautropia sp.
GTCGTCAGAGTTCCGGCTGAAGGTCGGCGATCCTGCGACGGTGCCCGGGGCCGGCAGCCAGGATCGGTGATGCCGCGGACGCGTCGACCGGCCCCGGCACGATCCTTCCGCCCAAATTGCGCTTAGCTTCAGGAAGCCCGCCCCGCATCGGGCGCAGCGAGGCGCGCACGTCGCGCTTGCGGCAAGATCAGTCGGAGTAGGAATGCCGATCACTCAGCACCTTCTCCCCAGATCCGTGCGAGCGGGACTACCGCACACGGCCTCGGGTCGTGACGATCAGACGCTGGATTTCATTGCCTGCATCCCGCTGCTGCGATGCTCGATAATTCCCCGGCGCATGCGCGCCGCCCCTATAAGTGGGTGACGGGCCCCGGGACGACTGGCGTGGCGGCTCGCACGGTTTCCGCGGCGCCGGTACCGGCCGGGCCGGCTACCTCGGCCGCATCGCTCCGCCGCTGCCTGGGAGCCGCCGCCTGCGGCGTCTTCACCCGCGGCAGGCTGATCTCCGCGATCAGCCCGGTCTTGCCGGGAGCATTGCGCAGCTTCACGTCTCCGCCGTGCCAGCGCGCGATGTTGCGCGAGATGGCCAGCCCGATGCCCGAGCCGCCGCTGTTCCGGTTGCGCGACGGCTCGAGTCGCACGAAGGGCTCGAAGACGCGCTCGAGGTCTTCCTCGGCCATGCCGGGGCCATGGTCGCGCACGGAAATCCGCAGCATGCTGAGGCTGTCGCTGAGTTCGATATGGGCCCTGCCGCCATAGCGGATGCCGTTCGAGACAAGGTTGTTGACGCAGCGCCTGAGCATCGACGGCTCCGTGGGATAGACGGCGCGCGCGGATCCCTTCAGCGTGACAAGGTGGCCGGTATCCGTCCAGTCGTTGGCGATGCTCTCCAGCAGCGCCGACACATCGACCGGCTGGCGCTCCGTGCTCTTGCCGAGTTCGGCAAAGAGGTCAAGCGACGAGCCGACCAGTTCCTCCATCTCCAGCAGGTCATGGATGAACTTGCTTCGCTGGGGCTCGGGCAGAAGCTCCGCGCGCAGCCGCATCCGCGTGATCGGCGTGCGCAGGTCGTGCGAGATCGCGGCGAGCAGGCTCGAGCGCTCGATCATGTAGCGGCGGATGCGCTCCTGGGTCTCGTTGAAGCTGGCGATGACCCGGCGCAGCTCGATCGGCCCCGTCTCCGGTATCACGACCGAACTCGAGCTCGAGCCCGTCGGGTTGTCGCCGATGCTGGTCACCGCCCGGTCGAGCTGCCTGAGGGGGCTGGTCATCATGCGCGCGATGACCAGCGCCAGCACGAAGATGATCGCCATCCACATCAGCAGCTTCGGGATCAGCGCTTCCAGTTGCCCGAGCGGCTCCTGCGGCATGCGCACGAAGAAGGCCGCGGTCGAGCCGTCTTCCAATTCGATCTGCGACACCACCGAGAAGGTCGCCGGCAGCAGGAAGTAGAAGCGGCGGGCGAGCCATTGCTCGAAGGCGTTGGCGCTCGGCGGCGCCACTTCCTCCGGCGTTTTCGCGCGCGACGCGCGCGTGATTTCAACCGTCGTCAGCAACGGCGGGTTCATCTCGTCCCGGATGGCGGCGGCGAACCCGCGCTCATACTCGTCAAGTTCGATGAAACCGCTTTCGATCTCGATCGGCCGCAGCGCGAACTCGATCCGAAAATCACGGCCGCCGAGCTCCTGGGCGACTGCAGTCCGCTCCTCCTGCGGCAGGCGGTTCAGGAGACTGGCGGCGCGCGCGATCCGCTGCGCCATCTGCTCCGAATTCAGGCGGTACATCGAACTGCCGCGATCGAAGAAGTTGACCAGCAGGCTTGCCGACTGCGACAGGAGCAGACAGGCCGCCAGCACCAGCACCGTGCGGCCGAACAGGGAGCGCGGCAGGCGCAGGTTCAATCCACCCTCTCGACCTGCGCAGCGAGAATGTAGCCCTCATTGCGGATCGTCTTGATGATCCGCGGCTCCCGCGCATCGTCGTTGAGCCGGTTTCGCAGCCTGCTGATCTGCACATCGATGCTTCGATCGAACGGCGTGGCTTCGCGGCCCAGCGTGAGGTCCATCAGCTGGTTGCGGTCCAGGACGCGGTTCGGATGCTCGACCAGCACCGCGAGCAGGCGGTACTCCGCGCCGCTCAGCGACACGATCACGCCGTCGGGTCCGACCAGATGACGGGCGCCCGAATCGAGGATCCAGCCGGCAAATCGCACGCGCTGCGCACCGGCCAGCGTCGGCGGCAGGGTGCGGGTGCGGCGCAAGACGCCCTTGATCCGGGCAAGCAGTTCACGCGGGCTGAATGGCTTGCCCATATAGTCGTCGGCGCCCATCTCGATGCCGATGATGCGGTCGACCTCTTCGGCGCGGGCGGTCAGCATGATCACCGGCACGCTGGACCTCGAGCGGAGGTCGCGGCAGAGCGTGAGGCCGTCTTCGCCCGGCATCATCACGTCGAGCACGATGATGTCGGGCTTGGTGCCGTCGAGCACCTGGCGCATTTCCTTTGCATCGCGCGCGACCGTCACCTTGATTCCATTCTGGCCAAGGTATTCCGCCAGCAGGTCACGAATGTCCGCGTCGTCGTCGACGACGAGCACGTGATCCGGAGAGTCATTGTTGTCCATAGTCTCGTGAAGTGGTTCGCCACATTGAACATTCGAAACGCGGAGCGCAAAGCAGACGGTGTTATCCGCGCGTAACAACAACCGGTCTATGTTAACTGCAGGGTCTGCGCCCGGGCGACGCACGCGGGCCATGCGCCTCGGTACGCATCTGCGGCAAGGGCGCACCGTCCAGAGCCGGGACCTGACGCACGCTGTCTCACTTCGCAAACTGACGCTTACATGCGGCTACTGAAATGAGCGAAGCGGGTCGCCCGATGCGAGGTCTGGGCATCGACTTTGCTCAACGGAAGTTCTACCACGGAACGGAACCATGAAGACAAAACTCCTGGCAGCAACCCTATGCACTTTGGCCCTTGCCGCCTGCGACTTCGAACAGCGGCCAGCCAGCGCCCCCGACCAGGGTGGGCCGGGCGTGACGCGTTCATCGCCAGGAGGCACGGCACCGATGACACCCGCACCGCCTCCGAGCAGCGGCGCAAGCCCCACTACTCCTCCAGCCGGTGGCGCCTCCGGCGGCTCCAGCCGATGAGCTAGCCGATAAGCTGCTGAGCCTTCGTGAAACGCAAATGGCGCTGTCATAACAGCGCCGTTCGCCGAAGCGGATAAGCCTACCGCGCAACTCTGCAGCTGGCCGCACTTTCGGGATACTGATTGCTGATCCCCTCTGCGCGTTTGCGCATGCGGTTCCCCACGACAGGACCCCGCGCCGACCTGCCCCACGGCAAAGGGGTAACATCCGGGCTCATTGCAGCACCGCCGGCAACTTGTATGCCGTCCCTTTCCCGAACGATCATAGCGGACCCCGAGCCGGCGCTGCGCGCGCGACCCCGTCCGCAGAGAAGACATGAGCTACATCAAGCGATTTGCGGTCACCGGGAGCGTATGTCCGTCAACCCCGATCTTCGGCCAGCGTGCTGCAGCAGAAGTTGCCCGCCTGGCGCCGCACTACGATCGGGTGGTCGTCGCCGGCATCGGCAGTGGCGTCGTGGCGAGCCGGATCCACGCGCGCTGCCCGAGCGCGGTCTTCGTTGAGTGCGAGCCGCACTTCTCGCGCCAGTTCGCCGCCAGGCACCATGGCGCGACCGTCGTCACGGCGTACATCCAGCGCCTCTACGATCACCAGCCGGAACTGAAGAGCCAGCGGGTGCTGGTCGCGTCCTTCGTGCCCACGGCCGGGAGCTTCTATTCCGACGAAGTGGTGCGCTTCTTCGTTTCCGTCTGTCGCAGCGGCGGTTCGGTCATGCAGATGCGCTACCTGCCGCACCAGATGAGCTCGCGCTTCTTCGACGGCATGCGGGCGCGCGGCATCGTCAGCAAGCGCCTCTTCACCGTCGCGATGAACCTGCCTCCGGTGTCGATGTATGGGCTTCGGTCGGTGCTTGCGCCGGTCGCCGGCAATAGCCTGGCTGCAGCGGTCACCCGCCAGAGCCCGACGCGGCACGCAATCGCCGCCAAGACGGCCGCAGGATGAACATGCGGCCTTCCTCCAGCTGCGCCGGCGCGTCACGATAAGGTTCGATCGCGGCTGCGCTCGGGGCGCGAAGCGGCAAAGGACTTCCCGACCATGAACTGGATCAGCATTGCCACCCCGGACCAACTTCAGGACGGCGAGGCGTTGGGGGTCGCTGTGGACGAGCACCGGATCGCGCTCTTTCGCCACGAGGGCGAGTTCTATGCGACCGACAACGTCTGCACCCATGCCTTCGCCCTGCTCTCGGACGGATTTCTCGAGGAGGGCTGCATCGAATGCCCGTGGCATCAGGCGCGCTTCGACATCCGCACCGGCAAGGCGCTCTGCGCACCCGCAACCCAGGATCTGCAGACCTATCCCGTCAAAGTGGACGACGGGCAGGTCTGGGTGGCGGTGTGAGCCGACACCTGGATCCACCTCGCCGGCGCTGCTGCGCACGCCGCCCCGGGAGGAGCACTGCCGGTGTATGACGAGTAGTGCGACAGGCACGGTGCGTGAGGTGCGATCTGTCAGCGTATCGCCCGCGCCGGCATGCCGAACGCCAACGGTTCGCCGTTCTTCAGCAGCAGCACCTCCGCGCGACGGTTCAGCGCCCGGCCGCGATCCGACGCGTTGTCGGCCAGGTACTCGTCCGCGCCGACCGCACGGCTGAGGATGCGATCCGGCGGTATGCCCCGTCGCAGCAGGATGTGGACCACCGCCTCCGCACGCGCCAGTGCGAGCGCGGCGTTGGCTTCCCGCGAACCGGTCGCGTCGGTGAAACCGGTTACCCTGATCTCATCTGCCCTCACAGCCTCCCGCAACAGCAGCCCGAGCCCGTCATCCGGCGCCACGATGGCGCGCGACGCGGTGGCAAAGAAGACTCGGACCAGGCCGCGCTCCGGCGCCGATGTCGACGCATCGGCGACCGCCAGCGGTGCCAGCGCGGGACCGGGCGGTGGTGCAGCCGCCTCCGTCGGAAGCGCGCCGTCGCGCTGCAGCGAACGGAGCAGTTGCGGCAAGTGTCGCAGGGGCGCCTGTCC
>JACCRJ010000328.1 GCA_013813615.1 Lautropia sp.
TCGAGCAGCAGGCGCTCGACGATTACCGCGCCAGCGGCGCCAAGGGCCGCCTCACCTTCATGAAGCGCGGGCTGTCCGGCAGCAGCGGTGATCCGGTTGCGCCGGCTGGCCCAGCTGAGCCCGGTGCGTCCACGTCGCGGGCAGCGCCGCCGCGCCAGGCGCGCCACCTGCGAGGCGCCCATCGAGACGCGGCGGCTGCGGCGCATGCAATCGACACTGCCGGTCCCGGCGTGCTATAACTCAGACGCTGATCAACCCACGTGGCCCGGATGCAAGACAGAATCGTATCGTCACCCTCCTCGATGACCAAGCCCGCGCCAGCGGCCAAGGCCGGCAAGGCCGGCAAATCCGGGCGGGCGGAGAGCGGCAAGACGGCAGTGCAGGTCCTCGAACGGATGGTCTCGCTCCTGGATGGGCTTGCGCAGCAGGCGGACCCGGTGAGCCTGAAGGAATTGTCCAGCCGCACCGGCTTGCACCCGTCCACCGCGCATCGCATCCTCAACGACCTCGTCTGGGCCCGCTTCGTCGACCGCGTGGAGCCAGGCACCTATCAACTGGGCATGCGGCTCCTGGAACTGGGCAACCTGGTCAAGACGCGGCTTAACGTGCGCGATGCGGCGATGGGGCCGATGCGCGAATTGCACCGCATCACCGCGCAGCCGGTGAACCTGTCGATCCGGCAGGCCGACGAGATCGTGTACATCGAACGGGCGGTGTCGGAGCGCAGCGGGATGCAGGTAGTGCGGGCGGTGGGCGGCCGGGCGCCGCTGCACCTGACGTCCGTCGGCAAGCTGTTCCTTGCGGCCGACTCGAGCCGCAGCATCCAGGGCTACGTCTCGCGCACCGGTCTCGCCGGTCACACACGCAACAGCATCACCGAGCCGGCTGTGCTGGATCGGGAACTGGCACTGGTGCGGGCCCGCGGCTACGCGCGCGACAATGAGGAACTGGAACTGGGGGTGCGCTGCATCGCGGCCGGTATCCGGGACGACTCGGGTCAGCTGGTTGCCGGCCTTTCCATCTCCGCACCGGCGGACTTCGTGCAGGACGGCTGGATCGAGTTGCTCTGCAGGACGGCGAGCCAGATCTCCGGCGCGCTCGGCTACGAAGCCATCGGCTGATTTCCAGCCCCGCGCGGGTTGCGGTACGACCCGCGGTACTGCCCCAGGTTCAACCTTCCAGCCAGCGCCTGATCCGCTGCGCGTCGCCGAGGCGCGAGTAGCGGCCGTAGGAATCCAGCAGCACCAGGATCACCGAGCGGCCGTCGAGCTTGCCCCGCATCACCAGGCAGTTCCCCGATTCGGAGATGTAGCCGGTCTTCTGCAGCGAGAGGTCCCAGTCGGAATTTGCAACCATGCGGTTGGTCGTGCGGAACACGCGCGCGCCATGGACCGTCCGCACGCTCAGGTCGGACGCGGTCGAATACTCGCTGATCAGGGGGTAGCGCGAAGCGTGCGCCACCATCACCGCCAGGTCCCGCGCGGTGGAGACGTTGGATGAGGACAGTCCGGTGCCGTCGGCGAAAACCGAGTCCCGCATGCCGATGGCCGCAGCCTTGCGGTTGGCCGCGGTGACGAAGGCGGAAAGACCGCCAGGATAGTTGCGTGCCAGGGCGCTCGCCGCCCGGTTCTCCGAGGACATCAACGCCAGTTGCAGCAACTGCGAGCGCGGCAGCGAGGAGCCCATCGGCAGGCGCGAAGAGCTCGACCGCTCGGTGTCCCGGTCGGTCTCGTCGATGGTGATCTTCTCGTTCAGGCCCTGCCTCGCATCCAGCACCACCATTGCCGTCATCACCTTGGTGATCGACGCGATCGGCAGGACGGCATTCGAGTTCTTGTCGTAGAGGATCTCGCCGTTCCCGGCGTCGACCACCAGCGCCACCGCCGAACGCAGCGCCAGCGGATCCGGCACGCGATGCAGGCCGATCGCTTCGCCGATCGAAGGCGTGCCTCCGGTTTCAGGCGCTGCGGAATGCAGGCTCGCCTGCACCGCCTTGACGCCGAGTCCGGCGCCTGCCAGGGCGGCTGCAGCGGCGCGGTCGGTGTGAACGCCGCGCTGCGTGCCCACGGCACTGCGGCTTTTTCTTGCCGATGCGCGGGTGACCGAGGG
>JACCRJ010000145.1 GCA_013813615.1 Lautropia sp.
GGCTGCGGCTGACTCGTCGATACCTGCCTGCGCTGTGCGATGTAGTCGCCGGTCATGGTGGCCGCGCCTGCAAGTTGCGCCGCGGGACCGTTGAAGACGATCTCGCCGCCGCGCTCTCCGGGTCCCGGCCCGATGTCGATGACCTTGTCGGCGGCGAACATCACCTGCGGATCATGCTCGACGACCACCAGCGAGTTGCCGGCATCGCGAAGGCGGTGCATCACGCCAATGACGCGGTTCATGTCGCGGGGATGCAGCCCGATCGACGGCTCGTCCAGGACGAAGAGGGTGTTCACCAGCGACGTGCCGAGCGCGGTGGTGAGATTGATCCGCTGCACCTCGCCGCCGGAGAGCGTGCGCGACTGGCGGTCCAGCGTCAGGTAGTCGAGCCCGACGTCGGAGAGGAACTTCAGCCGCGCGCGGACCTCCGTCATCAGCAGGTCGGTGGCTTCGTCCAGCGGCGCCGGCAATGCGATCGACGCGAAGAGGCTGCGCAACCGCTCGATCGGCAGCAGCATGATGTCGTGGACGCACAGGCCAGGCAGCGACTGCAGCTGATCGTCGCGCCACGCCACCCCTTGCGGCAGGAAACGCTTGTACCGGCCGCCCGGCTGATCCGCGCCGCGTGAATCGTCTGCCAGCGCCCGTGCAGCGTCGCAAGCGCTGCCGATGCGCCAGAGCAGCGCCTGCGGCTTGAGCCGGGCGCCGTTGCAGGTGGTGCAGGGCGTGTAGGCACGGTATCGCGACAGCAGCACCCGGATGTGCATCTTGTACGCCTTGCTCTCGAGCCAGGCGAAGAACCGGTTGACGCCGTACCACTGCCGCCGCCAGTCGCCGGTCCAGTCGTCGCCGCCCTCGATGACCCAGCGTCGCGTGCTTTCCGGCAGGGCCGACCAGGGCGTGTCCAGGTCGATGCCGGCCTTGCGGCCGTAGCGGATCAGTTCGTCCCGGCATTCCTTGAAGCTTTCCGTCTGCCACGGTTTCACTGCGCCGCCGGCGAGCGACTTCGAATGGTCCGGTATCACCAGGCCCAGGTCGACGCCGATCACCCGGCCGAAACCGCGGCAGGCGTCGCAGGCGCCGATCGGCGAGTTGAACGAGAACAGGCTGGGTGTCGGCTGCTCGTAGTCGATGCCGCAATCGGCGCAGGCGAAGTTGTCGGAATAGCGCCAGATGCCGATGTCGGCGCCGTCTTCGCCTTGAAGGTGGACCGCCATCCGTCCCTGTCCGCGCAGCAGGGCAGCTTCGATCGCCTCCGCCAGCCGCTGCGGTGCGACCGTGCTGGCGCGGAACCGGTCGGCAATCACGTCCAGCACCACGCTCACCGCATCCGGCGCTGCGCCGCCCGCAGCCCTTCCCGCCCCCGCCGCCGCACGCCGCGCCTTCGCCTTTCCCGCTGCTGTGCCGGCCGAGCCCGCGCCGTCCTTCCGCTTCGCTGACGCCGGCGTGGGGGCTGCCACTTCGGTGCGGCGATGGATGCGGGTATAACCCTGCGCCTGCAGATGCTGTTGCACCTCGGCTTCGCTGAAGTTGGAAGGGACGGCGACTGCGAAGGTTACGATCAGGCGCGGGTCCCCGGCGAGCAGCGCCCGGTCCGTGACGTTCTTCGCGATGCCGGCGGCATGATCCCGCTTGACCGGCTGCGCGCAGTTGCGGCAATGGAGCGTCGACGCCCGCGCCAGCAGCAGCTTCAGGTGGTCGTTGAGTTCGGTCATCGTGCCCACGGTCGATCGCGAGGTGCGCACCGGGTTCGTCTGGTCGATCGCGATCGCCGGCGGCACGCCTTCGATCCGATCGACCTGCGGCTTGTCCATCCGGTCGAGGAACTGCCGGGCGTAGGCCGAGAAGGTTTCGACATAGCGCCGCTGCCCCTCGGCATACAGCGTGTCGAACACCAGCGACGACTTGCCGCTGCCGGAGACGCCGGTGACGACCACCAGCTGGCCGGTCGGGATGTCCAGGTCGAGGTTCTTCAGGTTGTTCTGGCGGGCCCCGCGGATGCGGATCGGCGGCTGCCTGTCGGCTGACTCAAGGGCTCGGTGCTGCTGTTCCAGATCGTCCGCGTCGTTCAACTGCTAGTCCCCGTCACCGGCGGCGCCATTGCCACCATTGCCACCACCATTGCCGCCCTGGCCAGCGCTGTCACCCGCGCCTGGGGTGCCGCTGCTGCCACCGCCACCGCCGCTGCCACCGCCGCCGCTGCTACCACCGCTGCCCGCTGTTCCGCTGCCGGCTTCGGCGGGGTGGCTGCC
>JACCRJ010000150.1 GCA_013813615.1 Lautropia sp.
TGTCTCCTCAGGGCGCGGGGCGACTGTGTTGTCGTCCGGCGCATTGCAGTTGTGCAGGGCTGTCATGCAATCGATTGCATCCGAAATCTAACATTCGTCGCCGGGATCCGCAACCACGGGCCGATGCGGGGATCGCGTCCATTCCAGGCCGTCAAAACTTCTTCTGTAATCGATTGCAACTGACTTAATATCCCCGCCATGGACGAACAGCCCGGGACCCCAGCCACCGTCGAAGACGCGCGCTTCCGGCCGGGGGGCAAGGACGTGGCCCGTCTCGCGGGCGTATCGACCGCCACCGTCTCGCGGGCGCTCAACAGCCCCGAGCGGGTCGATCCGCAGACGCGGCGGCGCGTCCTCGAAGCGGCGGCCAAGCTGCGCTATGTGCCGCACGGGGCTGCACGTTCGCTGCGCAGCCACCGCAGCAGGATGATCGGCGCGGTGGTGCCGTCCTTCGACTACGCGCTTTACGCCCGCACGACCAGCGCCCTGCAGCAGCGCCTCGACGAGCGCGGCTACTCGCTGGTGCTGGCCGAGCAGCACTACGACCTGAATGCCGAACTGCGGGTGGCGCGGCAACTGATCCAGCATGGGGTCGATGCCTTCGTCTTTGTCGGGCTGGACCACGACCCGGCGCTGTTTGCGCTGCTCGAGGATTACGGCCGCCCCTACGTGCTGACCTGGGGCATCGACCCGCTCTACCGCCATCCCAGCATCGGCTTCGACAACCAGGCGGCTACCCGCGAGATCACCCGGCACCTGCTCGGGCTCGGGCACCGCCGCTTCGGCCTGCTCAGCGCCCCAGTGCCGGGCAACGACCGGGCGCGGGCCCGGGGTGCGGGGGTGCGGCAGGCCCTGGCCGAGGCAGGGCTGGACCTCCCGGCAGAGCGCGTGCAGTTCGCGCCGATCTCGCTGCAGGCCGCGGAGAAGGCGATGCAGCGGCTGCTGGCGCTGCCCGAGCCGCCGACGGCGGTTGTCGCGACCAACGACGTTTTCGCGGTCGGCGCGATGGTCGCCTGCCGCAGCGCCGGGGTGAGCATCCCCCGGGACATCTCGATCACCGGCGTCGACAACACCGACCTCGGCGCGACGCAGACGCCGGGACTGACCAGCATCCGCACCCCGATCGTCGAGATCGGCCACGCCGCCGCCGACCAGATCATTGCGCGGCTCGAAGGTCTGGCGTGGGAGCCCTTCCAGGCGTTCCCGATCGAGGTGGTCCACCGCGGCAGCACGGCGCCGCCACCCGCCGCGTCGCGCGGCACGCCGCGGGGCACGCCGCCGGCTTGAACGGCGCTACTTCAGGACGATCCCGGATTTCTGAATCAGCGCCGTCCAGCGCTCCAGTTCCTCTTCCATCGCGGCCCTGAGCTGGGTTGCCGGCCGGTAGGCGGTGATGAATCCCTGTTTGGACAGGTTCTGCGCCAGCGCCGCGTCGTTCAGCGCCTTGTCGATCTCCGTCTCCAGGCGGGCCACCACTTGCTGCGGGGTGCCGGACGGCGCCAGCAGGAACAGGCGCGGCGACGCGTCGAAGCCGGGCAGCCAGTCGGCGATGGCGCGCCAGTCGGCTGCGCCTTCGAGTTTGTCCGGACTGGTCAGGCCGAGGACCCGGATCTTGCCCGCCTGCACCTGGCCCATCGCGGCGGCCGCGCTCAGCACCGCCACCGGCACCTGGCCGCTGATCAGGTCCGGCAGCAGCTGCGACGCGCCGCGGTAGGGCAGGTGGGTCATCCGGATGTCGGCGCGCGACATCAGGTGCTCGACCGCCAGGTGGTGCACCGTACCGATGCCGGAGGTGGCGTAGTTGAGCTGCTCCGACTTCGACGCCCGGGCCATGTCCTCGAGCGAACGCAGCGGCGAGGACGCGGCGACTGCGATCGCCAGGGGCGCGGTGGCAATGCCGGCGACCGGCGCGAAACTCTTCATCGGATCGAAGGTCAGGTTCTGCATCGCCCGGGCGGCGATCAGCAGCGCCGAGTCCGCGAGAAAGACGGTGTAGCCGTCCGGCTGCGACGCCGACAGCACGTTGGCGGCGATCGTGCTGGTCGCGCCGGGGCGGTTCTCCACCACCACGTTCTGCCCGAGCGCATCGGACAGCCGGGCCGACAGTGTCCGCGCCAGTGCGTCGACGCCGCCGCCGGGGGAGTAGCCGACCAGCATCCGGATCGGCCGGCTGGGGTATTCCTGCGCCGCCGCGGCCGCCGGCAGCAGGGCCGCGACCGCGAGGGCCAGCGCACCGGCCAGCCTGCGCACGAGTGTTGGGGTAGATACCGCGCTGGTCGCGTGTCGGGAATCGGGCATCACTGTTTCTCCTCAGGCTTTGCCGGTGCCGCGCGACAGCGGGCGCTTGGCGAGTTCGCCGATTCTGTCCCAATCCGGCTCGAAACCGAAACCCGGCCCCTGCGGCAGTTCGATCCACCCGTCTCTCGCCACCGGAAGGTCGCGGTAGATCTGTTCGTAGAGCAGCACCGCCGAACGGTGGTATTCGACGAAGCCGCCGTGCGCGAGGCCTGCATGCAGGTGCATGTTGTGGAAGGGCCAGGCGCCGCCGTTGGCGATCGCGACGTTGAACGCCTGCGCCAGGCCGGCGATGCGCAGGCATTGGGTGATCCCGCCGGTGATGGCGACGTTGGGTTGGGCGATATCCACTGCGCCGGCGGTGAAGAAGTCGGCAAAGCGCGAGGCCAGGCCCTCGTTCTGCCCGGCGGCGATCGGCACCCGTGTGCGGCGGCGCAGGTCGGCCAGCGCGCGGACGTCGTTCTGGGTGATCGGTTCTTCGAAGAACGCGAGGTTCACGTCTTCGAGGCGTTGCGCGAGCCGGCCCGCATGGTAGGCGTCGAGGCTGCAATTGGCATCGATGCAGATCCCGACGTCGGGGCCTACCGCCTCCCGGACCGCGCGCACGCGGCGCTCGTCTTCGGCGATCACCCCGGACAACGGCCGCGGCTCGTCGCGTCGCTGCAGGCCGTGGCTGCCCACTGTCATCTTGAGCCGGCTGAAGCCGCGCCCCGCCCAGTCGCAGGCGGCAGCCACCAGTTGCTCGCGGTCGAAGAAGCCGAAGCCGAAGGTGGCGTACGCCGGCACGCGGTCGCGGCTGCCGCCGAGCAGGCGCCACAAGGGCTGGTCGAGCGAGCGCGCCTTCAGGTCCCACACCGCCAGGTCGATCGCCGCGATGGCATGCATCGCATAGCCGCTCTGGCCGCGCGGCGCGAGCAGCCAGTAGAGCTTCTCCCAGATTTTCTCGTGGGCCATCGGATCCATCCCGATGACCGCCGGTGCGGCCACCTGGTCGATGGCCGCGGCAACGACCTCCTCTTCGGTGATCGCGGTGAAGCCGGTGCCGACCAGGCCGGTGTCGGCCTCCAGCCGCACAAGGACACAGGACAGGCTGGTGCGTTTGGATGCGGTGCCCGCATCGAGCGTCATCTCCAGGTTGAGCGGGATGGCGCGACAGTCGGTGATCTTCATGGTGGCCTCGCTGTTTCTGGTCTTGCCGCGCCGGGCGGCCGGTGTCCGTGGCGGGTGATCCCTACCAGGTTAGGTTGGTCCGGTTCGGCGACAGCCGCGCGCCGCTCTGGCCCCGGGGCGTCACGATGTCGACATCGATCCGGCCGAGCGCGGGAAAGGCGTCGAACATCCTCACCTGAAGGCCGGACAGCGACTGCGGCTTGCCGCACCTGAACGAAATCGTCGCTTCCAGGTCCGCGTGGCCGCGGGAGGGCGTCCTGGCGCCAGTCCTGCGCCTCGACGGCTCGGTTGCCGGCGGGGCTTCTGCCGGCGCCTGAGCAGCCAGCAGCGATGGTTCGATCACCTCCGATGCCAATGCCACGTGCGCCGGCACGCACTGCGCCGCGGCGGGGGGAACGAAGATGGTCTGGGGCTGGTGCAAACGCGCCGCCAGGTCCTTGACCGCCTGGCGCTGCCTGGCCGTGCGCGGAGCCGTCTCGAAGCCGACCAGGCCGTCCAGCGGCGCCAGGAGCCACAGGGTGAGCAGGTTGCCCTCGAGGGCGATCCGCAGCCGGGCGAGGTCATGCTGATGCATCTCTGGACCCTGCGCTTTCACCGGCGCAGGCGGCTGGCCCACGGCCAGCCGCCATGCGGCACAGGCTGCCAGGGCCAGCAGACCCGCCAGAAGTTTCATCCTGCACTGCTCCGTCAAGGCTTATCCGCAAACCGTCGAAAATGATAATCCATTATCATTAAGGACCCAGGAGCCCACCGTTGTCCGAAGCCGCCCGCCCCGGCCGGAACCCAGAGCCTCGGTTCCGCCTGACCCGTCCATCGCCCCTATGGTGGAGTGCGCCGCAACGGATCGCCTGCGCAGCGGCGCTGGTCGCGCTCCTCTGGCTCGTGATCGCCTGGGCCGTCGCCTGATGAACGCCGTCACCGTCGCGTCCGCGATGCGCCTGGCGGCTTCGCTGCAGGCAGTGCCCACCCCGGCACCGCTTCTGTCGCTGGTCGACGTGACGGCCGGCTACGATCGGCACCCGGCGGTGCACCACCTGACCCTCGAGGTCCGTGCCGGCGACATGCTGGCGGTTGTCGGTCCGAACGGATCCGGCAAGACGACCCTGCTGAGGCTTCTCGCCGGCGACCTGAAAACGATGGAAGGCCAGTTGCGGCTGCCGCCGTCGATGCGGTGCCGGACCGCCTACCTGCCGCAGTTGAACCTCACCGATCGAAGTTTCCCGATCACCGCGCACGACCTGGTGGCCTCGGGCCTCTGGCACGAGACCGGCGCCCTGCGGGGGCTCGACCCGCACCAGCGCGGGCGGGTGATGGACGCGCTGGACGCGGTCGGTCTCGCTGCCTGCGCGCGTCGCCTGATCGGCACGCTGTCCGGCGGCGAGTTCCAGCGGGTGCGGTTTGCGCAGCTGATGCTGCAGGACGCGGGACTGGTGCTGCTGGACGAGCCCTTCGCCGGTGTCGACGCCACCACGATCGGCACGCTGCTGCCACTGCTGAGCCGCTGGAACGGGCAGGGCGTCACCATCGTCACCGTGCTGCACGAACTCGACATCGTGCGCCAGTGGTTTCCGAAGACGCTCCTGCTGGCGCGGCACATGATCGCGTACGGGGCGACCGGCGACGTACTGACCGACGCGAACTGGCAGCAGGCGGCCGGCCTGTCGGCCGCGCTGTGGGAGGATGCGACCTGGTGCAGCCCCGGCGTTCACTCCCATCCGGCGGTCGAGCGGGGAACGAGGGCAGGTGATCCTGCGCCCGGCGGGGAGCATCCGGTTGCCTGAGTTCCTGCCGGTGTTCCCGGCGCTGCGCGACTTGCTGCTGGCGCCGTTCGCGGAATTCGCGTTCATGCGCCGGGCGTTGGCCGGTTGCCTGGCGCTGTCGCTCGGGGGCGCCCCGGTCGGGGTCATCCTGATGCTGCGTCGGATGAGCCTTACCGGCGACGCCATGTCCCACGCGATCCTTCCCGGCGCGGCGATCGGCTATCTCGTCGCCGGCCTGTCGCTGCCGGCCATGACCCTTGGCGGCGTCGCAGCCGGGCTGCTGGTGACGCTCACCGCCGCCTACGTCGCCCGCTCGACCCGGCAGTCCGAGGACTCGAGCCTCGCCGCCTTCTACCTGCTGTCGCTGTCGGTCGGCGTCGTCATCGTGTCCGCCGGCGGCAGCAGCGTCGACCTGCTGCATGTGCTGTTCGGCTCGGTGCTGGCGCTCGATGACGCGGCGCTGTTCCTCCTGGGCGGCATCGCGACGGTGAGCCTGCTGATCCTCTCGATCCTGTACCGGCCGCTGGTGTTCGAATGCGTCAATCCAGGACTGCTGCCGCGACAGGGCCACTGGAGCGCGGTCGCGCACCAGGGCTTCATGGTGCTCCTGGTTCTCAACCTGGTGGCCGGCTTTCACGCGCTGGGCACGCTGATGTCGGTCGGCATGATGATCCTGCCGGCGGCGGCCGCCCGCTTCTGGGCGCGCGAGTTCAACCGGCTGGTCGCGCTGTCGATCGCCATCGCGCTGGGAGGCAGCCTGACGGGGCTGCTGCTTTCGTATCACCAGGAATGGCCGACTGGACCGACGATCGTCCTGACGCTCGGCGTGTGCTACTGCGTCTCGCTGCTGGCGGGCCGCCAGGGCCTCGTCACCACCAGCATCCGCCCCCGGCGGCACTACCAGGCCTGACGCGGATGCGGCGCCGCGTCCTGCTGACGAGACAGCTGCCGCCGGCAACGCCGCCCGCGTCAATGCTGCTGGCGCCAACGCGGCTGGCGCCAATGCTGCTGACAGCAACGGTGGTTGCTCTGTTGATCCTGCGCCCCGGCCCTGCCGCGGCGGACGCCAGGCTGCCGGTGGTCGCCACCTTCAGCATCCTTGCCGACGTGGTCGCCCGGGTGGGCGGCGACGCGGTGACGGTCAGCAGCCTCGTTCCCGCCGGCGCGGACGTGCACGTCTTCCAGCCGGGGCCGCATCACGCGCGGCAACTCCAGGCGGCCCGCCTCGTGGTCAGCAACGGGCTCGGCTTCGAAGGCTGGATCGACCGGCTGGTCCGCTCGAGCGGCTACCAGGGCTTCGTCGCGATAGCGACACGCGGCATCGAGCCACTGCGCGGCCCGGAGCATGGGGATGGCCATGCCGCTGGCGCCGATCCCCATGCCTGGCACAGCGTGCCGAACATGAAGCGCTACGTCGCGAACATCGCCGAGGCATTGTGCGAGGTGCAGCCGGCTACCTGCCTCGCATTCCGGAGCAATGCCGACCGCTATTGCGCCACGCTGGAGGCGCTCGACGGTGAGATCCGCGCGAGCCTCGCAACCGTTCCGGCCGATCGGCGCAAGGTCATCACCTCGCACCGTGCCTTTGCCTACTATTCGCGCGAATACGGCGTGCAGTTCCTTGCGCCGGTAGGCATCAGCACCGACGTCGAGCCGTCGGCGGCAGCCGTGGGGCGGCTCATCCGCCAGATCCGCAAGGAGGAGGTGAACGCTTTTTTCGTCGAAGGGATTTCGGATCAGCGGCTGATCGAGCGTATCCGCAGCGAGACCGGCGGGTCACGCCCCCGGACCCTCTACGCCGACGGCCTGTCGGCGCCGGATGGTCCTGCCGTCACGTACGAAGCCATGATGCGATACAACACGCAGGCGCTTACGGCTGCCTTGTCAGCGCCTGCTGAAGTTCCTCCGGCGCGTCGATAGCCATCACCCGGTCCGGGTCCTCCGGATGCGGCACCCCGACGAAGCGCTTCTCCTCGCCTTCGCAGAGCAGGACGTCGTCGCGAAACACCCGGTGGCCAAAGACGACGCGCCGCGGCTCGAAGCGCAGCACCCGCGATTCGACGCGCACCGACTGCCCGTGCGTGACCGGGCGAAGGAAGCGCGCGCTGGCTTCCGCACACGGCAGCCCCAGCCAGCCGCGTTCCTTCGCCGTCGTGCGCCAGTCCCAGCCGATCTCGTTCATCAGCGCGTGCACGGCCTCGTCGAACCAGCGGTAAAAATTCGGATAAAAGGCGATGCCGGCAGGATCGCAGTCTCCGAAGCAGATGTTGCGGCGATAGACGAACCGCCGCATCGTCGACTCGTCGCCGCTCGCGCACGCTGCCTGTGCATGGGGATCCACGATGTCGCCGGCGCAGCCGTCAGCCGCGGCCCAGGGATGACAGCGCCGGCAGGCTCTTCGACACCTGCGCCGCAGCGGCGTCCAGTTGCGCGACGGTCTGCGTGTCGATGGCAATGCCGTCGGCGCGAGCCTTGCGGGCCTCGCGTTCCGGGTCGCCCGGCATCCGGATGCGGTCCGAGCCCGGCGCCACCTTGGAGGAGCGCACCCAGTCTTCGAAGGCGGCGGACTGGCGCTCGAAATCTTCCAGCGAGCCGATGCGAGCCGGGTCGAAGACGATGGTCAGCATGCTGTTCCAGACCCTGAGCGAGACGTCCTCGTCGCTCGGCAGGCTCGGGTCGCCGCCGGTCAATGCCGCGCCGAGCATTTCGCAGACCATCGCCAGCGCGAAGCCCTTGTGGCCGGCGAAGGTCAGCAGCGCGCCCGCCGGCGACTCGAACACCACCGCCGGATCGGTGGTGGGGCGGCCTTCCGAGTCGATGAGCGAGCCCGGCGGCACCGGCACCTTCTTGTTGTAGGCGACGCGGGCCTTGCCGTGGGCGATCGCGCTGGTGGCGAA
>JACCRJ010000331.1 GCA_013813615.1 Lautropia sp.
GTGCGCAGGACGCCGGCGGCGCGAGAATCCTCCAGTTCGTCGAGGACGTGGGGCGCCATAATGCCGTGGACGCCATTGCCGGCTGGATGTGGACGCAGGAGATCAGCGGGCGCGACAAGCTCTTCTACACCACCGGCAGGCTGACGTCCGAGATGGTCATCAAGTGCGCGCAGATGGAGATACCGGTGCTGCTGTCGCGTTCGGGCCTGACTGAAATGGGCCACCGCATCGCCGAGCGCGTCGGCATCACCATGATCGGGCGCTGCCAGGGCAAGCACTACCTTCTCTTCACCGGCCGCGAACGGTTCGCCGGCACGCAACCGGCGGTGGCGGCGTCGGCGCAGTGAGCGGATTTCCCGCAGCCGGCGGGGCGATCACCGGCCTGGTGCTTGCCGGCGGCCTCGCGCGACGGATGCAGAACGGCGGCAGCAGCATCGACAAGGGTCTGGTGCCGTTTCGCGGAGAGCCGATGATCGCGCATGTGCTGCGTCGGCTTGCGCCGCAGGTCGGTGCGCTGCTGATCAACGCCAACCGCAATCCCGGCGAGTACGGCAGTTTCGGGCACCCGGTCGTGGCGGATGCGGTCGGCGGGTTTGCCGGTCCCCTCGCGGGCCTTCATGCCGGCCTCGAAGCCGCCACGACCGAATGGGTCGTCACCGTGCCATGCGATTCGCCCTTCCTTCCCGCGGACCTGGTTGACAGGCTCTTCGAAGCGGCCCAGGCGGCCGGCGCGGACCTGGCGGTCGCGCGGACCGGCAGTCAGCCGCATCCGGTATTCGCGCTGGTGCGCAAGTCCCTGCTCCCGAGCCTGGAGGCGTTCCTTTCAGCCGGAGAGCGCAAGATCGACCGCTGGTACGCGCCGCTTCGCACGGTGGAAGTGGACTTCCCGGATGAAGCCGCCTTCAGCAACATCAATACTCAGGAGGAACTGGCCGCCCTGGAGATCGGGGTGCCGGGGCCCGCGCGCCGGTCGCTGGAGACGATAACCCGTGAGGTCGAGGACTTCGATCCGAAGGCGCTGCCGGTAGCCCGTGCCCAGGCGGTGATGGAGCGCTTCATCGAGCCGATCGATCAGCCTGAACAGGTGGACCTCCGTCACTGTCTGGGCCGTATCCTGGCGCGCGCCGTCGTTTCACCGATCGACGTGCCGGCCCACGACAATTCGGCCATGGACGGCTACGCGGTGCGCGGCGCGGACCTCCAGCCGGACGCACCGACGCGCCATGCCGTCGTCGGTACCTCGCTCGCAGGCACCCCCTTCGACGGCGTCTTGGGCGAAGGACAGGCCGTGCGGATCATGACCGGGGGCGTCATGCCGCCAGGCGCCGATACGGTGGTAGTCCAGGAAGTGGTGCATACGGTGGCCGCCACCCGGCCGGCGGAGATGCCGTGGGTCATCATTCCGCCGGGCCAGCGGACCGGGCAGAACCGGCGGCTTTGCGGCGAGGACCTGGCCCGCGGCAAGCCGGCGTTGCGCGCAGGCAAGCGGCTAACGCCGGCGGACGTCGGCCTCGCGGCATCGCTCGGCCTGCCTCACCTGCCGCTGCAGCGGCGCCCCAAGGTAGCCTTCTTCTCCACTGGCGACGAACTGCTGTCGATCGGCGAGCCGCCGAGGGCTGGGAAGGTATACGACAGCAACCGTTACACCATCCACGCGATGCTCGCCCGGCTGGGCGTGGAGCCGGTCGATCTCGGCGTGGTTCCTGACCGGCCGGAGGCCCTCGAGCAGGCGATGCAGGAAGCCGGACGCTCGGCGGATGCAGTGATCTCCTCCGGCGGCGTCTCAGTGGGCGAAGCCGATTTCACCCGGGAAGTCATGGCGCGGGTCGGCGAGGTGGCGTTCTGGACGGTTGCGATGAGGCCAGGCCGCCCGATGGCTTTCGGCCGGGTCGGGGACGCCTACTATTTCGGCCTGCCCGGCAATCCGGTCGCAGTGATGGTCACCTTCTATTTCTTCGTGAGGCCGGCGCTGGAGAGGCTGATGGGCGCGATGCCGTCGCCGCCGGCGACGCTGCAGGTGCGGTCACTGTCGGCCGTCCGGAAGAAGCCCGGCAGGACCGAGTACCAGCGGGCGGTCTTGAGCCGCGACACCGCAGGCATCGTACAGGCGAGCATCACCGGCAGCCAGGGTTCGGGCGTGCTCCGTTCCATGAGCGAAGCCGACTGCATGATGGTGCTGGGGCACGACCAGGGGAACCTGGCCGTCGGCGATTGGGTGGATGTCATTCCCTTCCACGGCCTGGTCTGAGCCGCCCCTTCGCCCCTCTTATCGGGCGTGGCTCATCATGCCGGGCAGCCGCGCATAGTAGGCGGCGAGGTTGAGCATGTCACCGCGAGACAGCAGCTTCGCCTGGGCGCCCATGATCGGGTTCTTGCGTTCATCCTGCTTGTAGGCGCGCAGCGCCTGCACCAGGTAGTCCTCGTGCTGGCCTGACAGGCGCGGATAGCTCGGGTCGATGGGCGTGTTGCCGTCCTTGCCGTGGCAAGCGGCGCAGCGCTCGATGGCAAGCTTTTCGCCGGCAGCGAGATCCGCCGACGTCGCCGGCGTGGCGGCGAGCAGCAGGACGGTCCCCGCCAGCAGCGGCAGGACGACGCGGGACATGGACCTCACCGGATTCATTTTTTCTCCAGGGACTTGCCGTAGTACGCGGCCAGATCGGCGATGTCCTGGTCGGACAAGCCGCCAGCGATGGCTCTCATCGTCGGATGGCTGCGATCGCCGCTGCGATAGGCGTTGAGTGAGATCTCGATGTACTTGCCGGTCTGGCCGTGGATCATCGGAACCGAATAGACCATCGGGTAAGAGGCCTTGTAGCCCGGGATTGCATGACAGCCGATGCACATGCCGATCTTCGCTTCGGCAGCCTTCATATCGCCCTTGGTTGGCGGGCCGGACTGGCCTGCGCTCGAGGCCCCGGCGCTCGTTCCCGCGGTTGCCTTCGTGGTAGACCCCTGCCCGGCGGCCGGGACTGCGGCGAGGGAAAATCCGGCCGCCAGCAGCGCACCCAGAACGATCGGCAACTTGCGTGCATTCATCTGCTTTGACTTCTCCGTGAACTGCAGGGGCAGTATCGTCATCAACTTCCGCCATGCCTGCTTACAAAACCTTTGATTGTACCGGCCAGACCGGTTTTCGTATACTGCCCCGACGGGCCGCAACGTCTGCCGGGTCATGCTTCGCCGATCAGCGCGCCATCCATTCCACCACCGGGACCTGCGTCGCGATGAAGTTCGAAGGCTCAACCTCCTATGTGGCAACCGATGACCTGAAGCTTGCGGTCAACGCGGCCATCACCTTGCAACGGCCCCTCCTGATCAAGGGCGAACCCGGCACCGGCAAGACGATGCTCGCCGAGGAAGTCGCTGCAGCGATCGGGCTGCCCCTGCTGCAGTGGCATATCAAGTCCACTACCAAGGCCCAGCAGGGCCTCTACGAATACGACGCGGTGTCGCGACTGCGGGACTCGCAGCTCGGCGACGAACGCGTGCGCAGCATCGAGAACTACATCGTCAAAGGCGTGCTCTGGCAGGCGTTCGATGCGGACGAGCCGACCGTGCTGCTGATCGACGAAATCGACAAGGCCGACATCGAATTTCCGAACGACCTGCTGCGCGAGCTCGACCGGATGGAGTTCCACGTCTACGAGACCCGACAGATGATCATGGCCCGGCATCGCCCGATCGTGATGATCACCTCCAACAACGAGAAGGAACTGCCGGACGCCTTCCTGCGCCGGTGCTTCTTTCACTACATCAAATTTCCGGACCGCGAGACGATGCAGGCGATCGTCGACGTCCATTTCCCGGGGCTGAAGAAGCAGCTGCTCAAGGAGGCCCTGGACAGCTTCTACCAGATCCGGGACCTGCCGGGTCTCAAGAAGAAGCCTTCCACGTCGGAGCTGCTGGACTGGCTCAAGCTGCTCGTGGCGGAGGACATACCCCCCGAGGCCCTGCGCTCGCGCGACGACAAGACGACCATCCCGCCCCTGCACGGCGCGCTCCTGAAGAACGAGCAGGACATCCACCTGTTCGAGCGCCTGGTGTTCATGGCGCGGCACAACCGCTGAACACCGGCCGCCGGGGAGAATGCAGAATGTCACGCTGGATCGAGCCCATCAGCCTGCAGGGCAGGCACGTCCGCATCGAACCGATGACGGCGGCGCACAGGGGAGAACTGGAGGCTGCAGCCGCCGACGGTGAATTGTGGAAGCTCTGGTACACGTCCGTGCCCGACGAGAAGGCGCTGGATGGCTGGATTGCCGCGGCCTTGCGTCAACGCGAGGACGCGGGCGCCATGCCCTTCGTGGTCCGGCGAAGCAGCGACGACAGGCTGGTCGGCGCAACCCGGTACTTCAATGTCGCCGCCGAGCACCGGCGACTCGAGATCGGCCACACCTTCTTTTCGCACAGCGTGCACCGCACGGCAGTGAACACCGAAACCAAGCTGCTGCTGCTGGCGCACGCCTTCGACGCCCTGCGTTGCGTCGGCGTCGAGTTCCGCACGCACTTCATGAACCACCCCAGCCGCCGCGCCATCGAGCGCCTGGGCGCAAAACTCGACGGCGTCCTGCGCAGCCACCAGGTGATGCCGGACGGCAGTCTGCGGGATACCTGCGTGTTCAGCATCGTCGCCCCCGAATGGCCCGCCGTGCGCAACAACCTGTCGTTCCGGCTGTCCCGTACCTGAACGTCGTGCAAGCGGACGTCCGCGCCAGGTCCATCGCCGCGGCTGCCCGGGCGGCCGGGCTGTCGGCGGGGCTCTCGTTGCTGGTCGCGCTTCCCGCCGATGCCCAGTCGCAGGGGCAGGGACCCGCCCCTGGTCCGGAACCGGCCGCTGCCGGAGAGCGGGCACAGCCGATCCTCGACGACGCAACCCTGCGGCGGGAATACGAGGCGTACAGAGTCAGCCTCGAGGGAATGCGGGTCTACCGCGTGAGCTACATCCGCGTGCCCACCGAAACGCAGGCGGGCGACCTGATCGCCCGGATCCGCAGCGGCGCCGACTTCGCCACCCTGGCGCGTCGATACTCGACCCACGAAGAAAGTTCGGGCAAGGGCGGTGAGCTCGGCAGCCACGCGAGTTGCAAGTGGGCGAAGTCCACGCTGGAAATGCTCGACTCACTCAAACGCGGGCAGACCTGGACCCGGCCCGTCAAGGGAACCCACGGGTGGGGCGTCTATCGGCTGGATACCGTCACGCCCATCGAGCCTCGCAGTTTCGCCCGATACCGGCATGAACTGCTATCCGGCAAGTT
>JACCRJ010000180.1 GCA_013813615.1 Lautropia sp.
CTTTATCGGTGAGGGGCATGGGGGCATTCCCAAGGGAAATTCGATGACATGTTTGAGGGCGCCCCCAACTATGCCCCCAAAGTGCCCCGGCTACCAGTGGATCTTGCGGGAAGCCCGTAGACCTGATAACTGCTGAATTATCTTCAGGATCAGTGACTTACGGCATTCTGTGGAACTGCTGGGATCAGTTCTTGGTGGAGACGAGGAGGATCGAACTCCCGACCTTCGCATTGCGAACGCGACGCTCTCCCAGCTGAGCTACGTCCCCGCACATCGGCATATTAGCAAATTGGCGCCGGGTCCCTACAGCTTCAGCAGTTGCGGCAGGATCAGCGCGATCATCGGGAAGGCGATCAGGATCGCCAGGCGGATCAGGTCCGCGAAGATGAAGGGCGTCACCCCCTTCCAGATCTGGTTGGTGGGCACGTCGGGCAGGACGCTCGACAAGACGAATACGTTCATGCCGACCGGCGGGGAGATCATGCCGATCTCGATCACGCACACGATCAGGATGCCGAACCAGACCGGGTCATAGCCCAGGCCCTGCACCAGGGGAAAGAAAATCGGCACCGTCAGCAGCATCATCGACAACTCCTCCATCGCGGTGGCCAGCACGACGTAGATGGCGCAGATCACGATGATCACCATGATCGGCTCGATCTGGAACTGGATGACGAAGGCTTGCAGGTCTCCTGGCATGGTGGTGAAGTTCACGAAACTGCTGAAGATCGACGCGCCGATGAGGATGGTGAAGAGCATGGCGGTCGTCAAGGCGGATTCGACCAGCACCTCCCACAGGATTTTCCAGGTCAGGGTTCGACGCGCCCAGGCGAAGACAAACCCGCCGAAAGCGCCGACACCCGCACCTTCGGTGGGCGTGAACCAGCCGCCGTACATGCCGCCGATGACCAGCAGGAACAGCAACAGCACCGCCCAGACGCCACGAAGCGCAATCAGTCGTTCGGACCACGAACTCCGTTCACCCGGAGGGCCCAGGGAGGGGTCCCTGGCAGTGACGGCTGCAGCCGCAGCAAGGTACAACGCGAGGGCGAGCATTCCCGGGAGGAAGCCGGCAGCAAAGAGCGCGCCGATGCTGGTGCCGGTCATGATTCCGTAGATCACCATGATGATCGATGGCGGTATCAGGATGCCCAGCGTTCCACCGGCCGCGATGGCGCCGGCGGCAAAGGAGTCCCGGTAGCCGAAGCGGCGCATTTCAGGCATGGCCACCCGGGCCATGGTCGCCGCCGTTGCGATCGAAGACCCGCAGATGGCGCCGAATCCTGCGCAAGCGGCGATCGTCGACATCGCGAGGCCGCCCCGCCAGTGTCCGATGAATGTGTAGGCCGCGCGGTAGAGTTCTTTCGACATGCCGGCGCGAGTCACGAAATTCCCCATCAGCACGAACAGGGGCACCACCGAAAGCGTGTAGCCGGCAATTTCCAGAAACTCGGTCGCCGTACTGGAA
Organism: Lautropia sp.; assembly: GCA_013813615.1. Lineage (GTDB taxonomy): Bacteria > Pseudomonadota > Gammaproteobacteria > Burkholderiales > Burkholderiaceae_E > Lautropia. The sequence continues at coordinate 1,469 of JACCRJ010000180.1, forward strand.
ACGGCCGCCGGCCACGACCTCATCAGTCCCACGCCGATGAAGCCCGCAGCACCCATCGCAAAGGCGATCGGTACCCGGAGGAACATCAGCAGGAACATACCGGCGAAGCCGAGCAATACTTCGGTCATGGCAACGGTCAGCCCTCGAACTTGCCGGAGACAGCGAGATACAGGTGCATGACTGCGCAGAGCATCAGGAGGATGGCTGCCGAGTAGTGGAAGGGAGCCAGCGGAATAGCCAGTTGCGCGGTGATGTCGCCCATTTCATGGGTCCGCATGGCCCGGTTGAGTACGAACCAGCCGGCCACCGCAAGCAGGAACGTGCAGATCAGGTTCGCGACGCTCGCCTGCCATCGCTTGATTCGCTCAGGCAGGACGGCGTCGAGCAGATCGAAGATCACATGGCCGCCGGCGAGAGAAACGACCGGCATTGCGCAAAAAATCAACGCCAGCATCAGCAACTCGGTCAACTCGACGCTGCCGATGATGGAGTGGTTGAAGACCTTCCTGCCGATCACGTCCAGGAAGGTCAACGTCATCATGGCGAACAACGCTACGCCGGCCAGGGTGCCGAGCGCGAACCTTAGCCTTCCAGGCCAGCCGCCCCGCCGCTCAGCAGCCTCAAGCTCCTCAGAAACGGCTGAGGACATCGAGGATACGCTCCGGGAGAGCAGGATGTATCACCGGCTGAGGTTCAGTTGGCGGAGAGCAGCGCCCGATATTCCTTTAGCACCTGTTCGGGATTCTCCAGCCCGAATGACTTGGCGTCAGCAACCCACTTGGTCTCGAGTGTCGATGTCTTTGATCTCACTTCGTCGACGAAGGCTTTGCTCGCCCGAGTGACCTCAACGTTGT
>JACCRJ010000188.1 GCA_013813615.1 Lautropia sp.
CTGCAGGAAGCGCACGTATGCCGACGGCGTCTCCATGTCGACCATGAAGTAGGCGCGCGAAAAGTTGAACAGCGCCTCGATCCGCTCGGTGCCGAACAGGATCGTGTCGAGGAACAGCCGGCCTCGCTCGTCGCGCAGGATCGGGATCGCGAAGGCCTCGACTTCACCGTCGTTGACCAGCCGCCCGATCAGGTAGGCGCCCTTGTTTCGGAAGAACAGCGAACGCAGCACGTTGATCTGGCAGTCGCTGGCCGGCGCGAAGTCCGCCGGCAGGTGCCTGCGGCCTGCGGCGATCACGCGTTCCAGGTCCCGGTCGATGTCCTGGTAGCCGCAGGCCAGGCCCATGTCGATGATGATCCGCCGAAACGCCTGCTCCCAGCCGCCGGCTGCCGGGTAGTAGGAGCGGAACGACGGCGGGTCCGAATCCAGGTAGTCGGTTGCGACCCCCGGCCTGACGAAAATGAAGTCGTTGTGGAAGTAGCGCCGGTCGAGGATCTTGGTGCTGACGGTATTGAAGAAGGTCTCCGCCAGCTCCGGTTGCTTGTGCTCCGCCAGCAGCGCCACATAGCGCCGTTTCACTGCGCTCCACATCGCGTTGCGCAGGTCGCCTTCGCTGAACTGCCGGCGCAGGGTCTGCACCGCCTCCTTCACCCGCTGGTCGTAGAAGGTGATCCGTTCCCGGGCGAGCCGCCGGATCGCATGCCAGTCGCCGGCCTCGAAACACGCCTTCGCCTGCTGCGCGTTATAGCGGAATACCGCATAGTGGCGATCGATCCCCGCCAGGATCGTCCCGGCGATCGCATCCGGCAGCGCTGTGGCAGTTGCCCACGGGGCCATTTCTGGCAGCGATGGTTCGGCACTCATCTCAGTTCGCGTCAAGCGGCGCGGAATGCGATGGCTGAAGGAAACGCGCCCCGTCCAGTTGCCGCCGCGGATCCGGCTTTGCCGGTCCGCTGGAGGCGCCCCCAGTGGGGGAGGCGCCGAAGGCGCTTCGGGGGCGTCATCAGGTTTCTTTGAAGAGTTCGCGGCCGATCAGCATGCGGCGGATCTCGGACGTGCCGGCACCGATCTCGTACAGCTTCGCGTCGCGCCACAGCCGGCCGGTGGGGTAGTCGTTGATGTAGCCGTTGCCCCCCAGGCACTGGATCGCTTCGCCGGCCATCCAGGTCGCCTTCTCCGCCGCGTAAAGAATGGCGCCGGCGGCATCCTTGCGCAGGCTGCGGACGTCGATCTCCCCGGCGCGGGACCGGTCGCACTGCCGGCCGACCTCGTAGACGTAGGCTCGGCAGGCCATCAGGGTGGTATACATATCCGCCAGCTTCCCCTGCATGAGCTGGAACTCGCCGATCGGCTGGCCGAACTGCTTGCGTTCGTGAACGTACGGCAGGGTCACGTCCATGCAGGCGGCCATGATGCCGAGCGGGCCGCCGCAGAGCACCGCCCGCTCGAAGTCGAGGCCGCTCATCAGCACGTTGACGCCGCGGCCGACGCCGGTCATCGGGTCCTCGCCGAGGCCGCCGAGAATGTTCTCCGCCGGCACTTCGCAATCCTGGAAGACCAGTTCCCCGGTATGGCTGCCGCGCATGCCCAGCTTGTCCAGCTTCTGCGCCACCTTGAAACCCTTGAACCCCTTCTCCACCAGGAAGGCCGTGATGCCGCGGGGGCCGGCATGGACGTCGTTCCTGGCGTAGATCACCATGACGTCCGCATCCGGCCCGTTGGTGATCCACATCTTGCTGCCGTTGAGGACCCAGCGGTCGCCCTTGAACTCTGCTCGCAGCTTCATCGATACCACGTCCGAGCCCGCGTCAGGCTCCGACATCGCCAGGGCGCCGATGCTTTCCCCGGAGACCAGGCCCGGCAGGTAGCGCTCCTTCTGGCTGCGGCTGCCGTTGCGGTGGATCTGGTTCACACACAGGTTGGAGTGCGCGCCGTACGACAGCCCGACGGACGCCGAGCCGCGGGAAATCTCCTCCATCGCGACGATGTGGGCGAGGTAGCCGAGGTTGATGCCTCCGAAGTCCTCGGTCACCGTCAGTCCATGTACGCCGAGGTCCCCGAGCTTCTTCCAGAGGTCCATCGGGAACTGGTCGCTGCGGTCGATCTCGGCCGCCCGCGGCGCGATCTCCTTTTCGACGAACTGCTGCAGGGCCTCGCGCAGCATCGCGATGTCTTCGCCCAGATCGAACTGCATGCCGGGTAGGTTGATCATGACCATTCTCCTCGCTGCTGGGGCGGCACCGCCGCTGTCGGTGACTTCATGATTCTGTATTCTCCGCCTGCAGCGCCTGCAACATCCGCCGCGCCTCGCTGCGCTGGCGGTCGATGTCCGCCAGCATGGTAACGTTTACGTAAACGTCAATCGAACCGGCACTCGGCATCCGAGGCCGCGCGGACCACCGGCCCAGACCTTGAACCCACTGGAATCACGACTCCTCTATCCCTTCGGCGATGACCTTCCCGCTGCTGCGTCGCGGATCGAAGTCGCGCCCGGCGTCTATTGGATCCGGATGCCGCTGCCGTTCGCGCTGGACCACGTCAACCTCTGGCTCATGCGGGACGCTTTCGACGGCCGCGACGGCTGGACCCTGATCGACTGCGGCATCGCGGACGAGACCATCCGGGGCCACTGGGAGCGGCTGATCGCCGAGCAGCTGGAAGGGCTGCCGATCGTGCGGGTGCTCTGCACGCATACCCATCCCGATCATGTCGGGCTCGCGGCGATGCTGACCGAACGGTTCTCGGCGCCGCTGTGGATGACCCTCGGCGAATACACCTTCGGGCGGGTCCTCTGCGCAACGCTGGCGGGGGCGGACGGCGAGTCGGCGGCAGCGCATTTCCAGCGCCATGGCATGGAGCCTGCCTTCGTCGACGCGGTGCGCAACCGCAACCAGGGCTACTTCGCCCGCCTGGTGCCGTCGATGCCGCTGCAGTTCACCCGGATCATGGAAGGGCAGCAGATCAGCATCGGCGATCGCGCCTGGCAAGTCGTGATCGGGCACGGCCATTCCCCGGAGCACGCAGCGCTCTACTGCGCCGGTCACCGCCTGCTGATCGCCGGCGACATGGTGCTGCCGCGGATCTCCACCAACGTGTCGGTATTCGACATCGAGCCGCTCAGCAACCCGGTCCAGTGGTTCCT
>JACCRJ010000201.1 GCA_013813615.1 Lautropia sp.
ATCACCGTCAACGGCGGGATCGAGCCATTGACCCAGATGTAGAAGAGCGAACCGAGGGCCATCGCGATCGCGATCGGCAGGCCGGTGGCCATCGCCGCCAGGAACGATCCGAAGAACAGGCTGTTCAATATGCTTCCTCCGGCCGCTCGAGCACGCTCCAGCCCTGACGCCAGTGGATCAGCGCGACCTGGATGGCGCGAAACGTCATCAGCACGAAACCGAGGGCGACGAATCCGTAGATGTAGCTCATCGGCCAATCCACCACCGTCATCTGCAGGTTGTGCATTCGCGGCACCAGATCGATCGCCAGCCAGCTGGCATAGGCGAGAAAGGCGATGCGAACGATGTCCACCAGCGTGGACAGCGCCCTTCCGACGGCCGGCGGCAGATAACGGTAGACGAACTCGACCTGGATATGGGTGTTGCGCCTCACTGCCATCGACGACCCCACGAAGGTCACTATGATCAGCAGGTAGCGCGCGATCTCCTCGGTCCAGGCGGCGGAGTTGTCCAGCACGTAGCGGGTGAAGAACTGGAAGAAGACGTCGAGGGCGAGAAGGAAGAACATGACCAGGCAGAGCCAGTCTTCCCACCGATAGATGGAAAGGTCGACTTCGGCATCCTGTGCATGCCAGTGGCCCTCCGAATCCAGCACCGGCCCCTCGTCCGGCACCGGCCCTTCGGCCGGCGCACCGCGTTCAGCAGTCATCGGATCGGACTCGGGCAGTGGCCGGTGGGATGGACGAGACGCCGGGCCGACTACTACTTGACGGCCTGGATCTTGTCGTAATCCGCTTTGGTGAACCCCATGGATTCGAGCGGCGAATTCTTCAGCACTGCCTGCTGGAAGCTGCTGCGATCGACCTCGCTGATCGTCAGACCGGCCTTGCGGAAGAATTCGACCAGTTCGCCTTCACGCTTCTTGATGTCGGCAGATGCCCGGGCTGCAGCCAGCTGCGTGACGTCGGCAAAGATCTGCTTCTCGTCCGCGGAGAGCTTGTTCCAGATATGCGGCGCCACCTGCGTCACCAGCCCGTCGACGATATGGCCGGTGAGCATGATGTGCTTCTGCACCTCGTAGAACTTCTTCGCTTCGATGGTCGTCAGCGGATTCTCCTGTGCCTCCACCGTGCCGTTCTGCAGCGCGAGGTAGACCTCGGCGAAAGCAATCGGCGTGGGATTGGCCGCGCAGGCCTTCGGCGTGGCCATGTAGGCCGCCACGTCGGGGACCCTGATCTTCAGCCCCTTCATACCGGCGCAGTCCTTGAAGGCCCGGTTGGACGTGGTGTGCCTCGCGCCGTAGTAGGTGTAGGCCAGCATGGCGATGCCGGTCTTCTTGCGGTACTCCTCCGCCATCTCCTTGAACAGGTCGCTCTTGGAATAGGCCAGCAGGTGCTCCCCGTCGCGGAAGATGAAGGGGTAGTAGGCGATGCCGACCCGGGGATAGGTGCGAGCGGCGAAGGACGGGCCGCTGATGATCATGTCGACGGTGCCCAGGGTCAGCCCCTGGTTGATATCGGTCTCCTTGCCGAGCGAGGAGGCCGGGAACACCTGGATGTCGAACTTGCCGTTGGTGCGCTTCTTGATCTCCTCGGCGGCCCACACCGATTCCTTGTGGTAGGGCTCGTTGACCTCGTAGACGTGCGCCCATTTGATCTTGTTCTGCGCGAGGGCAGCACCGGTCAGGCCAGGCACGGCCGCCGTCAAGAGGACGCCTGCTGCCGACAAGGCGAACGTCGCGGCAATGGACCGCTTGAAAGTCTTCCTGGATGCCATAGTCTCCCCCTGAAAGTTTTTTCGGGTGTGTCCGAGCGGGGGCCAGTTTATGCCAAAAGCCCGACCGGGAGATATCCACGCAATCCCGACCTCGCCTGCCGAAGGCGTGCCCTAGTCGACCGTCCAGGGGAGGGTTTCACCGCCCGCCAGCGGGACAATCTCGCCTTCCCCGAACGGAAGGGCTGCGGGAATGGTCCACGGCTGCCGCCTCAGGGTGATCGTGCCGTGGTTGACCGGCAGGCGGTAGAACGCCGGGCCGTTGCGGCTGGCAAAGGCCTGCAGCTTGTCGAGCGCCCCCGCGGCGTCGAAGGCGGCTGCATAGAGCGCCAGGGCGTGGGGCGCGGTATAGCAACCGGCGCAGGCGCTGGCGTGCTCCTTCAGGATGCGCGCGTGCGGGGCGCTGTCAGTGCCGAGGAAGAATCGGGAATTGCCGCTGGTGGCGGCGGCGACGAGCGCCTGGCGGTGCGTCTCGCGCTTGAGAACCGGCAGGCAGTACCAATGCGGCCGCAGTCCACCGGTGAAGATCGCGTTGCGGTTGTAGAGCAGGTGCTGCGGCGTGATCGTGGCGCCGAGGGTGCCGTCTGACGCATCCGCCTCGCGCACATAATCGGCGGCTTCCCGCGTGGTGATGTGCTCGAAGACCACCCGCAAACCCGGCATGCGTCGGCGCAGGGGCTGAAGCACCCGCTCGATGAACACCGCCTCGCGGTCGAATAGATCAACCTGAGGATCCACCACTTCACCGTGCACCAGAAGCGGCAGGCCCAGCCGCTCCATCGCTGCCAGCATCGGATAGACACGTTCCACGGAGCCGACGCCGGCATCTGAATTGGTGGTCGCGCCGGCCGGGTAGAGCTTGATGCCGTGGATGATGCCGCTCGATTTCGCCGCTTCCATCTCGGCCACCGGCGTGGCCTCGGTGAGATAAAGCGTCATCAGCGGTTCGAACGACGGCTCATTGCCGGAACCGCCCGCGCCCACCGCATCCAGGATCCTTTGCCGATACGCGTGGGCCATCGCCACCGTCGTGATCGGCGGCTTCAGGTTCGGCATCACGATGGCCCGGCGGAAATGGCGGGCGCTGGCGCCGACCACTGCGGTCATCGCAACGCCGTCGCGCAGGTGCAGGTGCCAGTCGTCGGGCTGGATGATCGTCAGGCTGTCCAACGGGCCTCCGTGCATTCAGATTGGCGCGTTCCTCGCCGCGGCTGGGCAGGTGGGTCTACGACTCGATGCGTTCCAGCGATCGGACCTTCTTGGTGGCCACCCAAGGCCCCACCAGCTGGTCGAAGCTCTTGAAATGGGCGCTGGCGAGATGGGCATCGAAGCCGGCACGGTCGGTGTAGATCTCGTAGAGGAAGAAATGCGTCGGCTCGTCGGGCGAGACGCAGACGTCGAACTGATGGCAGTCGGGCTCCTGCGCGCGTGACGCCTTGGCGTTCTCGGAAACGGCCTGCGCAAAGGCCGCCGCTTTCTCCGGCTTGATGACGAAATCCACGAGCACCACGTACATCCTCGAACCTCCGGGAGAAAGAGTCAGAGCGTGAGGCGAGCCGCCGCTGCAGGCCTCGGCCGCGAGTCCGCCAGTCTACAACTTTCGCGGCTGCCATCGAGCGTGGCGCGGCGGGGCCTCGTCGCCGCGGCGCCAAGCCGGTCTTTCGGCGGGGGCGCGGGGCGCGCCGCACTGAAATGAGAAAGCCATCCGATGCCCTGGGCACCGGATGGCCCTGCAGCAGGCTCCTATGTCAGTCGGCGTAGACGCCGGCCTTCTTGATGATCGGCTCCCACTGCGCGATTTCCGCCTTGAGCTTGGTCGCGACGGCTTCCGGCGTCTGCTGGTCCTTCGGATACGTCACTGCGCCCAGTTCGGCGAAGCGCTTCTGCAGGCCAGGATCCGCCAGCGCCGTCTGGGCAGCCGCCACGAGCTTGTCGACGACCGCCTTCGGCGTGCCCTTGGGCGCATAGAGCGCATGCCAGATGCCGATCTGCAGGCTGGGCAGGCCCGACTCCTTGGCGGTCGGTACGTCCGGGAAGGTCGCGAGGCGCTCTGCCGACGTCACCGCATAGGCCTTGATCTTGCCGGACTTGATCTGCTGGGTCGTATTGGTGGTCTGGTCACACATCAGGTCCACCTGGCCGCCCATGAGGTCGGTCAGCGCCGGCGCTGTGCCCTTGTAAGGCACCGGCGTCAACTGACGGTCCAGCGCGCTCATGAGCATCAGGCCGCAAAGATGCGAGGCGGCACCGATGCCGGCGTTGGCCAAGGTGATCTTGTCCGCGTTCTTCTGCACGTAGCTGATCAGCTCCTTGAAATCCTTCGCAGGAAAATCGGCCTTGGTGACGATCGTCATCGGGACGTCATTGATCAGGGTGATCGGCTGGAAGTCGGTGATGGAGTTGTAGCTGAGCTTGCGGTAGAGCGACGGCTGCGTCGACATGCCGATGTGGTGCACCAGCAGGCGATAGCCGTCAGCCGTTGCACGAGCGACGTCGGCCGCCGCGATCGTGCCGCCCGCGCCCGGCTTGTTCTCCACGATGATCGTGCCACCCAGCGGCTTCTCCATGGCGGCTGCCAGGGAACGCGCCACGATGTCAGTCGGACCGCCGGCGGCGAACGGCACCACGAAGGTGACCGGCTTTGTCGGAAACTCCTGCGCCGCAGCCGGCAGGACTGTCAGACCGAGGGCCGCACCTGCGGCGACTGAAACAACCAGATTCTTGATCAATCGAATTCTCCTGCAGTGTTGAAGATAAAAAGAATGGCGCGACGAGCAATCCGGTGATCCTGTCGTCACTCCAACGCCGCGACGATGGCGGAGCCAACTTCCGCGGTGCTTGCCTTGCCGCCCATGTCCGGCGTGCGCGGTCCGTTGCCGGTCACGGCTTCTATCGCCGACACCATCCGGTCGTGCGCCTTCGGATAGCCCAGGTGCTGCAGCATCATCGCGGCGCACCAGACCTGTCCGATAGGGTTCGCGATGCCTTTGCCCGCGATGTCCGGCGCCGAGCCGTGCACCGGCTCGAACAATGACGGAAAGCGCCGTTCCGGGTTGATGTTCGCCGAGGGCGCGATGCCGATGGTGCCGGTGCAGGCGGGCCCGAGGTCCGAGAGGATGTCGCCGAAGAGGTTGCTGGCAACCACCACGTCAAACCAGTGGGGGTTGCGCACGAAGTGCGCCGTCAGGATGTCGATGTGGAACTTGTCGAGCTTGACGTCCGGATAGGACTTCGCCATCTCCAGGACGCGCTCGTCCCAATAGGGCATTGAGATGAAGATCCCGTTCGACTTGGTGGCCGAGGTGAGGTGCCGCTTGGGGCGGCTCATGGCAAGATCGAAGGCATACTTGAGCACCCGGTCAACGCCGATACGGGTGAAGACGGATTCCTGGATCACCACTTCGCGATCGGTGCCGGGAAATATCCTGCCGCCGATGGAGGAGTATTCGCCCTCGGTGTTTTCCCGGACGACGTAGAAATCGATGTCGCCCGGCTTGCGGTCGGCCAACGGGCACGGTACGCCAGGCATCAGCCGCACCGGCCGCAAGTTGATGTACTGGTCGAACTCGCGCCGGAACAGCAGCAAGGATCCCCAGAGCGAAATATGGTCCGGCACCGTATCCGGCCAGCCGACGGCGCCGTAGAGGATGGCGTCGTGACCGCCGATCTGCGACTTCCAGTCGTCCGGCATCATCTTGCCGTGCTTGACGTAGTAATCGCAGCTGGCGAAATCAAAGGCATCCGGCTGCAGGTCGATGCCTTCCTGGCGGCCGACCGCCGCCAGCACCTTCAGGGCTTCCGGCATGACTTCCTTACCGATTCCGTCGCCGGGGATTACTGCAATTCTGTGCTTGGCCATTGATCTGGAATCCGTATCGTCGGGTCTTGGGAAGGCGTTTGATCATTCATCGGGCAGGCGCCCCCCCGGGCTGCGGTGGAGAATAGCGGGGGGCCTGCCATCTGCTGATGGACGCCCCTCCGTCCAATTGTACGTTCTGAAGCCCGGGCAGCCGGCTGTCTGCCGGCGGCTCCGTCCGGCGAATGCCGGGCGCCGCAGGAAGCGGCATACGGCGTTGCAGCAGGAACTCCGAGCCCAGCCGGCCACTCCACCGGGGTGGTGTTGTACCCGCCGAAGGGCCGGAATATGATGAGACGAGGCCGGACGGCCCGGCCATCTGCGCGGAGAAAGCCAATGAGCCAAAACACGGATACCGTTCAGGCAGCCTACGAAGCATTCGGCCGCGGCGACGTCCCGGCGATCCTTGCCCGGCTCGCCCCGGACATTGAATGGGAGCACGATTGGGGCGCGAAGCAGCTGAAGTGGTACACCCCGCGGCGCGGACGGGATGGCAACCAGGTTCCGTCACTTCGTCGACACCTGGCAGTTTGCAGAAGCCTTGAAAGGTTGAGCGGCCACCCTCGAAGCGCAGGGCTCCGACAGGCAGGCCTGCCCCGGGCCGGATAGGCGTGTG
>JACCRJ010000230.1 GCA_013813615.1 Lautropia sp.
GGTCTCAGCTGACGCGGAAGACGCGCTTGCGCTCCGCCCGCTCCTTCAGCGCCGCCACATGACGTGAAAGAATCAAACGGTCGGGATATTGCAGCAGCAAGACCACCGAGCGCCGGTCGTTGATCCACGCGACCTTGGCGAGGATCTTCCTCCCCTTGCTGGTGATGAGCTCCAGCCACTGGCCAGGCGCCAGGTCACGCGCGAGGTCGGCCGGCGGCATGTCGATCCGCATCGGGCGGCGAGGCGCGTCGGCGAGCGACGTGTCGTCGATCAGGCGGCGCAGCTTCAGCTCCGAGGCACTCTGGGCGTCCGCGTCGTCCGCGGAGGCCGCCTTGCGACCCGCAGGCGGGGTGGCGGCGGAATCAGGCGACAGTTCCAGCACCGGCGGTTCTTCTTCCAGCGGGGCTGCATCCGGTGCAGCCGCAGAAGACGCGGGTGCGGGTCGGACTGCGGCCGGGGCTGCCTTTTGAGCGTGGGCGACTGGCGGCACTTGTCGCAGTGACGGGATCGGCGCGACGGGACCCGTCGACTCTGCAGCCGGCTCGGCCGCCGCTGCGGGTGCAGGTGCCTGTGCCTGCCGCGGCAGTGCGGGGATCCGAGCCGGCGGCGGTGCCGCAGCTGCAACCTGGTCGCTGAGGACCGGCAGGTCCTCCGCCGCGTTGGCGGGCTTCTCGCTGCCGGTGGACTTCCTGCGCTTCTGCATCCGGCGCAGGTGGATCAGGAACATCTCGTCGAAGAACGGCCGGTAATCCTCTGCGCGTGCGCCGATGTCGCTGATGCCCTGCGTCAGTATCTTCAGCATCGTCGGGATGCGCTGCGCGAGTTCGCTGCGGCTGCGGCGCTGGCCCTCGCCGTCGATGGTCCAGAGGAGGTCGTCCACCACCTTCAATGCTGCCTGGTAGCCAGCGCTTTCTTCGCCGTCGCGCAGGACCGCCGTGCGCAGGTGACGCAGCCAGACGCCCTTCAGAAATTCCGCGACCGTCTCGGGCACTTCACGGTTCTGCAGGCGATCCGTCAGCAGCTTTTCGATCTTGCCGCTGATTTCGAACTCCCGCTCGCGCGACGGCCGGCGACGGTAGTCGCGACGGTTGCGGCGGCCGGTGTTCGCCTCCAGTTCCCGCCGCTCCCGCGTCACCTTGGAAACAAGCTGGGTCATGCCGTAGACGGCCCGCTGGTACTCGATCTTGACTTGCTCCGACAGAACCTGGCTGCGCACCTGGAAGGCGTGCGCCACCACCTCCACCGCCCGCACGACCGTCTGCAGCCGCCCGTAGAGTTCGCTGCCCCGGGCGATGTCGTCCGGGTATGCGGTGGCGATGGCGGAAACATGCTCGATCAGCCGCCGCATCGAGCGTGGCTCGTCGCTCAGGTAGCCCGGATCCAGGCAGGCGAGCGTCACCGAGGGCAACTGCAGGCGCCACATCAGGGGCTTGGCGGGGTCGGCGATGCGATCGTGATCCATCGCGTAATCGAACATGGCAGCCACCAGGTCCAGCGTGGCGAGATGCGCTGGCTCCACCCCGGCGCTCTTCATCTGCTGGCGCAGCTGGTTGAAGAACTCCTGGCGCGCGGGCGTGCTGAACGGCGGGTGGCCGACCTGATGCGCGAATGCGATCGCGTCGCGCTCCAGCGCATCGGTACCCGGCAGGATCTCAGCCTGGCGAAAAGCCGCACGCGGATCGTGCTTCCCGACCATCGGATGGGTACCGAGGACCATCGACGCTTTCGCGTCGCGCACGACCTTGCGGGCCGCGTCGGCGATCGTGCCGCCGAAGCCTTCGCGCCCTGCCTCGTTGCTGCCTTCGCGATCCCCATCGCGAGGCTCCTGAACGTTGCGGTCGACAGTGTCCTTGCCCGCTTCCGGCGCAATCGGGGGCGTCTCGGCCGCAGCATCCGCGGCCGGGACAGCGTCGGGCTGAGCCGCCGGGTTTCCTGGTGCCTGAGGCGGCTGAGGCCCCTGTGGCGCCTGGACCTGTACCACGGCAGAGCCGCGCGCCGACCGCGCCACCGCCCCCTCCACTGCCCTGCGCAGTCCGGGGAACACGACGATGCGCGGCAGGCTCGACAGAATGCCGCCTTCCGCCATCTTGCGGTCCGCGGCGGCAATGATTTCCCGGATCGGGATGACCGCATGCTTCAGCAGCGCGGCTTCCACCCGCTCGCGGGTCAGCGGGTCCGAGGAGAAGGGCCGAACAGCGGTCATCAGCGCCGTCGCCAGCGCCTTCGCGCCGAGCGGACAACTTTCCTCATCCGCCAGCGTACCGGTCAACTGCGCAAGCCGGCTCAGGTAGGCCGGGTAAGCCTCTTCCAGGGACTCCCGCGCGCGGCCGGCGAGCTTCTGAGCAAGGATCTGGTCCGTCAGGCTGGCATCCGTGACCAGCTCTATCAGCGACGAGGCGGGTGCATCCGCGGCGGGGCCCGAAGGCCGCACCGGGGCCGATGACGGCAGTTCCTGCAGCGAACGGAAGTGGAATTCTGCCAGCACGCCAGCTGCGTACTCGGACCGGATGTCGGTCTCTTCCAGGAGCACATGGGCGGCGTCCGACAGGGCGGCCTCGATCTGCGACGTGACGGCGACTGTCGAAGGCCTGACCAGCTCATCCGCGATCCGCACCAGAACGCTGCCCACCACATCGCTGAGGCGCAGACCCGCGACCTCCCTGATCTGGTCGAACAACTCGTAACGCTGCGGTACCTGCACCATCACCCCTTCAGGACGGCTAACGTGCTCAAAGGCCCCGTGGCGCTCCGATCGTTCCGTAGGCTGCTCTGGCGGATACTAGGCGATCGGGCCATCAGGCTCTGTGATGAAATTTGCGCTGGCACATAGTTTGCGTCCGCGCCGCCCGACCTTTTATGCTCGTTTCAGGTGCCAACTGTGCCCCGCTCCAAACTGCGGTCGAAATACCTTGAAGTCATGCTGCGCCCGCAGCTGCATGGGCCGCAAACCTTTGTTTTAATTGGATTTATCGTACCATAGCTGCAGCCGGATTCGACAGCCGGCGCAACCGTTTTTCAGCCGGAGACCATGAGCACCCGCCTGTCCGTCCTCGACCAGACGCCGGTCATCGCCGGCCACAGCGCCAGCGACGCCATTGCGGCCACCATCGACCTCGCCCAGATGGCGGATCAACTCGGCTACAGCCGCTACTGGTGCGCAGAGCATCACGGTCTTCGCGGCGTCTGCAACCCCTGTCCGGAGCTGATGCTCGCCCGGCTGGGCGGCGTCACCCGGCGCATCAGGCTCGGCACCGGCGGCATCATGCTGCCGTACTACAGCCCCTTCA
>JACCRJ010000273.1 GCA_013813615.1 Lautropia sp.
AGCTGTAACAGCCGGTAAGACGGCCGCTATCGATGTCACTCGACGGCGCGATGTGTAACAACGGCTGGTGGAACCCGATATCATCGGCCGCATGAACCGCACCACCAAGAAACTCCTCGTCGTCGACGACGACGCCAAGCTGCGCGAGCTGCTCCACCGATACCTGACCGAGCAGCAGTTCGAGGTCGCCCTTGCCGGCGACGCGACGGCGATGAACCGGCTGATCCAGCGTGAAACCTTCGACCTGATCATCCTGGATCAGATGCTGCCCGGCGAGGACGGGCTGTCGATCATTCGGCGCCTGAGGGCCGCAAGCGACCGCACGCCGATCATCATGCTGACGGCAAAGGGCGACGACGTGGACCGGATCATCGGGCTCGAGATGGGCGCGGACGACTACCTGCCCAAGCCCTTCAACCCCCGGGAGCTGGTGGCCCGGATCCATGCGGTGCTGCGCCGCCAGAGCCAGTTGGAGGCGCCTGGCGCGCCCTCGCAGGACGCCGGCACGGTCAGCTTCGGCGCCTTCAGCTTCGACCTCGCCACGCGCACGCTTTCCCGCGACGGCGAGCGAGTCAGCCTGACCACCGGCGAGTTCTCGGTGCTGAAGGTGCTGGTGCGTCATCCGCGGGTCCCGCTGTCGCGGGAGAAGCTCATGCTGCTCGCGCGGGGACGCGAGTACGGCGCCTTCGACCGCAGCCTCGACGTCCAGATCTCGCGCCTGCGCAAGCTCATCGAACCGGACGTGCAGAATCCGCGCTTCATCCAGACGGTCTGGGGCGTAGGATACGTATTCGTACCCGAGTAGGCTGGTAGCGGAACGCTTCGGCGCCTGCTGGTGACCCCCTCGCCGCCTGCCGAACATCACGAGGTCCGCCGCTGAGACTCAGCCTGTTCTGGAGGACCTTCGCGCTGATCGGGTTGCTGATCGCCGTCAGCCTGGGCGCCTGGTACCAACTCTACCGGGTGTTCGAACGCGCGCCGCGGACCGATCGCTTCGCCTGGGAACTCACCTCCATCGTGAACCTGACGCGCGCCGCGCTGGTCAGCGCGGCCGGTGACCGCCGAAGCGAACTGCTGGTCGACCTGGCGCGCAACGAAGGCGTCCGGGTGTACCCCCTGGAGCCCCAGGACCAGATCGAACCCTGGCCGGACCGCGAGATCGGCCAGATGGTGGAAGCGAAGCTCAAGGAACTACTGGGTCCCAGGACGCTGGTTGCAGGCAAGGTCAACGGCGAGAAGGCGTTCTGGATCAGCTTCGACATCGAGGGTAAGCAGTACTGGCTGATTGCGGATCCGAAACGGCTGGCTCGACAATTGGGCAGCAACTGGGTCGAAGTGACGGTGACCGCCGTGCTGCTGGCGCTTATCGGCGCGCTGCTGATCAGCCGCCTGGTGAACCGGCCGCTCGCCAACCTGGCCCGCTCGATCGAGAAATTGTCGCGCGGCGAGCGGCCTCCGCGCCTGGGCGAGACCGGGCCGACCGAGATTTCGGGATTGAACCGGCGCTTCAACCAGCTGGCCGGAGACCTGCATGCGATGGAGGCGGACCGTGCGGTCGTGCTTGCGGGCGTGTCGCACGACATCCGCACGCCGCTGACTCGCCTGCGCCTGGAGATCGAGCTGAGCAAGCTCGACGAGGCGAGCAAGGAGTCGATGGTGGAGGAGATCGACCGGATCGATTCGATCGTGAGGCAGTTCATCGAGTTCGCCCGGCCACCTGAGTTCGCGGTCGAAGTCGTCGCCGTCGAGGGCGTGGTGGAGAAGCTGGCTCGCGCCTATTCGCGGGAGCGGGCGGAAGGCGTGCTGCGACTGCGCACGCGGCTTGAAGCAGGGCTGCAGTGGCAGGGGAACTCGATCATCCTGCAGCGGATTCTCGCAAACCTGCTGGAGAACGCGATGAAGTACGGGCGTTCGCAGGACGACGGCGTCGCCCGCGTCGACCTGCTGGGCAGGCGCCGCGGCAGGACCGTCGAGCTGGTCGTGCGCGACCGCGGTCCCGGGGCACCTGACGAGGCACTCGAAAGGCTCTCGCGGCCGTTCGCGCGGCTGGATTCCGAGCGGGGCGGCGTCGGCGGTTCCGGACTGGGCCTGGCGGTCGTGTCCCGGCTGGCCCGGCGAGCGGGCGGCGAACTCCTGCTGGAGAACGCACCGGCCGGCGGGCTGGTAGCCCGGGTCAGGCTTCAGGACCAGGGGCTGCAGGTGTCCGCGGCGCATGCCTACTCGTCGCGCGCCGCCCGCCACCGGCCGGTAGCGCAGTCTCAGCCGGCGACGACGCGCTGAGTTCGGCTGCGACCTTCAGGCGTTGGTGAGCAGCACCACCGCCTGGGCTTCGATCCCGTCGCCACGCCCGAGGTAGCCGAGGCGCTCGTTGGTCTTCGCCTTCAGGTTGACCTGCGATGCGCCGCAGCCCAGCGCTTGCGCGATGGTGTCGGCCATTTGCGGAAGATACGCCGCAAGCCTCGGCTCCTGGGCGACGATGGTCGCGTCGACATTGCCGATGGCGTAGCCTGAGGCCCGCGCCAATGTCATCGCCCGCTGCAGCAGCAGCTGGCTGTCCGCGTTGCGGTAGGCGGGATCCGTATCGGGGAAATGCTGGCCGATGTCGCCGAGGCCGGCGGCGCCGAGCACCGCGTCGGTGATCGCGTGCAGCAGCACATCGGCGTCCGAATGGCCCAGCAAGCCGCTGTGATGATCGATGCGCACCCCGCCGATCACCAGCGCCCTGCCCGGCACCAGCGCGTGAACGTCGTAGCCCTGCCCGATCCTCATGCGGCAATCCTCATTGCTCACCCCGCATCAGAACTCACCCCGCATCAGAAGGCGCAGCATGATCAGGTCTTCGACCGTCGTGATCTTCAGGTTGCGGCGTGAGCCGTTCACCATCAGGGGCCTCCCCCCTTCGGCTTCGATCGCGCCGGCTTCGTCGGTCACCGTCGGGTGCGCCTGCAGTGCACGGCGCAAGGCGCCGGCGCGGAAGACTTGCGGCGTCTGAGCGAGCCACAGCCGGCTGCGGTCCACCGTACCGCCGCTGCGGTATTCCGCCGATGCCTCCAGCGACGCGACCGGATCCACCCGCTTGACGGTGTCCGCCATCGGAACGCACAGCAGCGCACCGCAGGTTTCATGCTCGAGCCGCGCACTCAGGCGCAACAGGCTGGCGGCGTCGATGCCCGGTCGCGCGGCGTCATGTACGTAGACCCAGTCGTGCTGGTCGATCACCCCGCGCTGCGCGAGCGAGGTGAGGCCGTTGAGGACCGTGTCGCGGCGCGTCTCTCCGCCGCGGCGGATCAGCTCGACGCGTTCATCTTTCAATCCGGCAAGCCGCGGCGCGATGTCGTCGTCGGGCCGCACGACTACAGCCACGTGGTCGAACCAGCTCTGAGCTAGAAACGCCGCGACCGAACATTCGAGGACGGTCCGGCCGCAGAGCTCCAGATACTGCTTCGGCACCCGCGCTCCCATTCGCATGCCGCTGCCGGCCGCAGGAATCAGCACGACATGGCGCGGCGCGCCCTGTCGCGGCGCCTGGCTTCGCGTTTCTGCCGTGGCGCCCGGCTCAGCGGCTTGAGCCAAGGCTTTTTATCCCTATGTAGATGGATCTCTCCTGCAATCATCTCTCCTGCAAACGTTACCGAGCCCCGTCCCCGGGTCGCGCCGCCGTGTCGCTAGAATCACGGACAGAATCAAATATCTGGATTGCCTTGGCTTTACCGCAAGATTCCGATCGATCAACCGGCCGCGCCGCCCTGCCGGCGCGTGGCCCTGCCACCGGGCATCCCGCTCCGCCGAAGCCGCCGCAGAGCCGGGCTGCGCGACGCCTGCCTGCGGGCCACGGCTCATCCGACGCGCTGCAACTCGCCCGTCTGATCCGCCCCGGCGAGCGGGCGGTGCAGGTGATTGTATGCGCCCACACGACCGATTGCGCCCGGCTCATCGCCGAGATCGGCTACTTCGCGCCGGGGCTCAGGATCGCCGGCCTGCCGGATTGGGAGATCCTTCCCTACGACCACCTGTCACCGCATCAGGATCTGGTATCGGAGCGGCTGTCGGCGATGTACGCGCTGCTGAGCGGCAAGCTCGACGTGCTGGTGGTGGCGGCGACGACCGCCGCGCACCGGCTCTCCCCGCCCTCGTTTCTCGCGGCGCGCACCTTCGATTTCCGCAAGGGCCAGCAACTCGACGAACAGGGACTGCGCTCGCAGCTGACGATCGCCGGCTACGAACATGTGTCGCAGGTGATCCGTCCCGGCGAGTACGGCGTGCGCGGCGGCCTCATCGACATCTTCCCGATGGGCGCGGAGCTACCGTACCGTATCGACCTGTTCGGCGACCAGATCGACACGTTGCGCACGTTCGACCCGGACACGCAGCGCAGCCTGTATCCGGTCGATTCGGTGAGGCTGCTGCCGGGGCGCGAGTTTCCGATGGACGAAGAGGCGCGTACCGCCTTTCGCGGCCGCTGGCGCGCGCGCTTCGAGGGCGACCCGTCCAAGGCAACCGTCTACCGCGACATCGGCAACGGCATCGCCAGCAACGGCATCGAGTACTACCTGCCGCTTTTCTTCGACGAGATGGCGACGCTGTTCGACTACCTGCCCGGGCAATCCGTCATCGTGATGCACGGCGAGGTGCAGGAGACGCTGCTCGCCTTCCGCGACGACGCCGAGCAGCGCTACCGCTTCATCGGCAACGATGCGGAACGTCCGGCGCTCAAGCCGCAGGAGATCTTCCTCGCAGCCGAGGAGTTCTTCGTGCGTGCCCAGTCGTTCACCCGCTTGGCGCTGCCGGCCAACCGCGGTGTCGACTGCCCGCTGCCGGCGGCAGATGGCGCACTCGATGCGGTTGCCGTGCCGCCGGTAGCGATCAACCGGCGCCTGAGCGATCCGCTGTCGCTGCTCAAGGAGGTCCTCGCCGCGCCGCCTTCGGTGCCGGGCGTCGTGGAGCGGCGCGTGATCCTGGCCGAATCAGCCGGCCGCCGCGAGACCCTGGTCGATCTGTTCTCCGAGGGTGGCCTGCGCCTGCCGGTCTTCGAGCATTGGGCGGAATTCGTCGCCAGCGGCGAGCCGATGATGCTGGGGACGGGGCTGGTTCACCGCGGCTTTCGCCGCTGCAGCGGAGAGCTGCTGCTGATAACCGAAAGCGAGCTGTTCCCCGGGTTCGTGCGCAACACCGGCAAGGGGCGCAGCGGACAGGCGACGCAGGTCGACAGCCTCATCCGGGACCTTTCGGAACTCAAGCCCGGCGACCCGGTGGTCCACGCCCAGCACGGCATCGGCCGCTACCAGGGGCTGGTCAACCTGGACCTCGGCGAAGGCTTGACTGAGTTCCTGCATCTTGCGTATGCCGGCGACGCGACCCTTTACGTGCCGGTGTCGCAGCTGCATCAGATCGGCCGCTACTCCGGGGCTTCGCCGGAGAGCGCGCCCCTGCACTCCCTCGGTTCCGGGCAATGGGAGAAGGCGCGGCGCAAGGCAGCCGAGAAGGCGCGGGACACCGCGGCCGAACTGCTCGACCTATATGCGCGCCGGGCCGCCCGGGAAGGGCATTCCTTCCGCTTCAACTCGGCCGATTACGAAGGCTTCGTCGAGGGCTTCGGGTTCGAGGAAACACCAGATCAGATCGCTGCCATCCATGCGGTCGTGCAGGACATGGTTTCGCCCCGCCCGATGGACCGGCTGGTCTGCGGCGACGTCGGATTCGGCAAGACCGAGGTGGCATTGCGCGCCGCCTTCATTGCGGCCGCCGGCGGGCGCCAGGTGGCGGTGCTCACCCCGACCACGCTCCTGGCGGAGCAGCACTTCCAGACGTTCAGCGACCGCTTCGCCAACTGGCCGATACGTCTGGCTGAACTGTCGCGCTTCAACAGCGCCCGGGAGTCCAAGGTGGCGATCGAGGGGATCAAGGCCGGCACGGTGGACATCGTCATCGGCACGCACAAGCTGCTCTCGCCGGACGTGAAGTTCAGCAACCTGGGACTGGTCATCATCGACGAGGAGCACCGCTTCGGCGTGCGCCAGAAGGAGCGGCTCAAGGCGCTGCGAGCGGAGATCGACGTGCTGACACTCACCGCGACGCCGATACCGCGCACGCTCGCGATGAGCCTCGAAGGGATACGGGACTTTTCGGTGATCGCGACGGCGCCCCAGAGGCGGCTCTCGATCAAGACCTTCGTGCGCAAGGAGATGGCCGGCACGATCCGCGAGGCGCTGCTGCGCGAGCTCAAGCGGGGCGGGCAGGTCTATTTCCTGCACAACGAGGTCAGCACTATCGAGAACCGCCGCCGCCAGCTGCAGGAACTAGTGCCGGAGGCGCAGATCAGGATCGCGCACGGCCAGATGCCGGAGCGCGAGCTCGAACATGTGATGCGGGACTTCCACCAGCAG
>JACCRJ010000276.1 GCA_013813615.1 Lautropia sp.
GTGCTGGTGCTGCCGCAGGCGCCCAGCGGGGTGCTGACCCGCGAGCTGGTCAACACCGGGATCACGCGCGCCCGGGGTGCCTTCACGCTGGTGACAGGGCGCACGCAGGCCTTCGCTGACGCGCTGGTTCAGCGGACGCGGCGGTCGAGCGGGTTGCTGGAGTTGCTGGATCCGGAGGCGGAGCGCTAGCCGGTGGCTCAGCCGCCGCCGTCCTGGTACGACACCCATGCCATGGAACTCGCGGCGACGTATGAGTCGATAGAGGCCGCCCGGCTGCACACCTGGATGGCGGACCTGCACGCAAGAGAACGAACTTCAAGAACGACCGTATTCAAGATTCCACCTCATGACGTCAGCATTGAAGTCGGCCACGAGCTGATCCGGCGTAGAGAAGGTATACGAAGACTCCATCGCCCCGAAGTGTCGGTGATCGCCTTTGCCTCGTTCATCAGCCGCGGGGCAAGGTGCGAAGACTGCCCGAATACCCCGCGGCATCTGCATCCACAGCCTGGCCGTCCTTCGGTGGCATTACCTTGTGAAGCAGTGTCGGCGCCACGGTCCAGAGGCCACCGTCATCGCCAAGCACGCTCACCGATTTCCGGTTGTACTTGGTGATGACTCCGAAAGCCGTCGGGCGGTTCGGCGGATCGAAGGCGACGCGCTCGCCGATCCGAAAGTTCAGCATCGAAGCGTGGGCCTTCATCTGTGCAAGGAACTTCAACCGGGCGACGACGCGATGGTTGAGATCGATGAGTTCGGCTTCGGTCAGGCGGTCGATGTCGATGGGCATTGCGGTAACGAGGCTGCTCGCGGTGCGATGTCCATCGTGCCGCGTGTGGTCCTGTAATCGTACCGCGCCTTTCGATCGCCGCCTCGGCCTTCGGACTGCTGTCCGATGCATCCGGGCTCGATCGCCTCGAGCTGGCGGCCTTGTTCGGTCCGGATGAGCCCCACCGCAAACCTCGCTCGCCCCGGCGCCCCTACAGCAGGAGTGCGAACACGGCGTAACCCGAGCCGACAGCGACAAGCGCAGCCGCGCCGAAAGCCAGCAACAACGGATGCTCGACCAGGCCCGTGGGTGGCTCGGTCCGACCGGTTTCCTGCTTCATCTGCTTGACCTCCAAAAGGGTTGAATCTGGGGAGCCTCGTCGATCGGCTGGCGATGACGGATCGTAAAGGCTGCGAGGACGCTCAGCCGCGACGGTTCGCCACGCCTCGCCGCCGAAGCGGCGTGACCGCCGCCGGGTTCGCCTGCGTGCTGCGCGCCTGCTCGACGAAATTCGCGTACCAGCGCGCCGAGCTCTTCGGCGTGCGCTTCTGCGTTTCGAAGTCCACGTGCACGAGCCCGAACGGATTCGTGTAGCCGGCACCCCACTCGAAGCTGTCGAGCAGCGACCAGGCGAAATAGCCCCGGACGTCGGCCCCGGCGCTGATCGCATCGTGCATCGCGGCGGTGTAGGTCTCCAGGTAGGCCACGCGCTTGGGGTCGTGGACCGCGCCTGTGGCATCCGGCTTGTCCAGGGTGCCGCAGCCGTTCTCGGTGACATAGACCGGGAGCTTGTAGCGTAGCGACAGCTCGATCAGTTCGTCGCGAAACGCGTCCGGGAAAATCGCCCAGCCGATGTCCTCGCGAACCGGCGCGTCGGCCGGTGTGTCACCCCAGGCGAAGCCCCAGATCGTGGTCGGGTCGGCCTTGGCGAAGATCGGCCCGTAGTGATTCAGTCCCAGCCAGTCGATGCGCCGGCAGATCTGCGCCATGTCGCCGGCCTGTACCCAGGGTTCGATCGCCTCGGCCAGCAGCGCCGGATAGGTCGCGCGCAACTGCGGCTCGGGAAAGGCCAGGTTCCAGTGGGCATCGAGCATTGCGGCGGCGCTGCGATCGGCATCGCTCGGGGTCGCCGGCCGGACCACTTGCCGATTGTGGACCGCGCCGATGGAGGCGTCGCGCACGGTGTTGCGCAGCACGTCGACACACCGGCCGTGTGCCAGATTCACGTGATGGATGGCGCGCAGGTTGGCGGTGCGATCCACCAGACCCGGGGCGCACCAGTCCATCGCATAGCCGAACAGGGTGAACACCGAGAACTCGTTGAAAGTGATCCAGCGCTTGACCCGGTCGCCAAGCCGCTGCGCCATCAGCGCGGAGTAGTCGGCGAACCAGCCCGCGCTGTCGCGCGCGGCCCAACCGCCGAGGTTCTCGAGCGCCTGCGGCATGTCCCAGTGATAGAGACACGCCCACGGTTCGATGTCGGCGGCGAGCAGCGAATCGACCAGCCGGTCGTAGAACGCCATCCCCGCTTCGTTGACCTTGCCGCGGCCCGCCGGCAGCACGCGTGGCCAGGAGATCGAGAACCGGTAGGCATCGACGCCGAGCGATCGCATGATCGCGATGTCCTCGGGATAGCGGTGATAGTGATCGCAGGACACATCGCCGCTACCGCCCTTGTGGACCTTGCCCGGCATCGTGCAGCGCGTGTCCCAGATGCTGGGCCCGCGGCCGTCCTCGCGGGCCGCACCCTCGACCTGGAAGGCCGAAGTCGAAACGCCCCACACGAAGTCGCGTGGCCAGGTGCGGGCGGGAATGTTCGTCTTCACGGTCTCTCCTCGGAGTCTGGTCGTTGCGGCTAGTGGAGCCTGGCGGGGCGCTGATGGAGCGACGCGACAGCAGCGGGAATCGCGGTTGCAATCACGGTGACCTCGGTCTCGATCCGGTCGACGATCTCGATCCGGTCGAATTCCACGATCGGCCGACCCACCGCCTCCGGCTGCGACTCGACCAGCCACCCGTGCAGTTGCGTCACGCGCGTGAACGAGGCGCGGGCCTCGGCCAGTCGCTGCATGTTCTCGATCGGCCATGCCAAGGCCTGGGTCATCTGCAGGAAGGCCTGGGCAATCTGCATCAGCACGCCCAGCGTGATCGTGCCGGCGATGTAGCGCGGCGCGGCGACCAGGATCGGAGCGGCCTGAGAGAGCACCGTCCAGCTCGACGAAAACGTGATCAAGTGCGCGAGTGCCCGCGTCTGCCGCGTCCAGGCCCCAATCAGCCCGTCGAACTGTCGTTCCACCTTGGGGCGTGCCGAATCGATGGATTGCAGCGGGATCGTCGATCCGCTCTCGCGCACGCTCGCGAGGCCGAACCGGAAGTCGGCCTCCTTGGCGTGGCGCAGATTGGCCGCCCGCGTCAGCGGTTGGCCGAGCCAGGCGGCCACTGCGGCGCCCACGCCGGCGTAGCCGACAGCGATCCAGACCAGGTAGCCCGGCAGCGCCAGTTCCCAGCCGCCGAACTCGAGTGCAATCGTGCCGGACAACCCCCAGAGAATCTGCGCGAAGCTCAGCAGCAGCAGAACGCAGTAGAGCAGCGAATGCCCGAGCTCGACCGTAGTCTCGGTGGCCACCCGGACGTCCTCGGCGATCCGACCATCCGGGTTGTCGAGCCCGCCCTGCCTCTGCACGCGATAGTCGCGCCCCCGGATCATCCACTGGTCGAGGATGCGCCGGGTCAGGTCACCCCGCCACTCGACCTGCAAACGGCGCTTGGCCCGCAGATGGACCGTCATCACCAGCACGTTGGCCAGGATGATCAGTACCGCGACGCCCGCCTCATGCAGCACGTTCGCGAAGTCGCGTTGCTCGAGCGCATCGAACAGCCGCTGGCTCCAGAGATTGAGCGCGACCGGAACCGCGGCTTGCGCGACCGTCAGCACCACCAGCGCGAGCGTCAGGCTCCAGGCGAAGACGCGGCGATGGCCCATCCAGAACGCCATGGTGCACCGGCGCAATCGATCCGGGTCTTCGGGTCGCTGCCTGGTCGTCAATGCTTCGTGCGCTGGATTTGATTGCATGCTGGACGTGTTGTATCGGCACCCTAACACCCCGGACGAGGTGCTGCGAGCCACCGTGTGGACACTGTGCAACACGCCGTCACATCTGCCGGGGAAGTCCCGCCAAACGGCAACGAATCCGGTTCCTATGGAGGGCAGCGTTGCCTTTGGCGCCACCCAGGTGGCGATCGGCAGGTTTTCGACGCGCAAAGGAGGACGCCACCCGGCCGAGGGGCGTTCTGCCCCCTCACAGATCTGAAAAAAGGAAGCAGCACGTGTCTACTGAAACTCCGCGCCAACCTCCGACCGCCTCGGCCCGTTCCGGTGCGGGTCCCTACCGTTCCTTCGGCCACGCTTCGTCCGGGAAGGCGGCGCCCGGCCGATTCCGCGACGATTTCGTCTGGGGCTCGGGAACCTCTTCCTACCAGATCGAGGGTTCCCCGGTGCATGACGGCGGCGGCGAGTCGGTCTGGGATGTCTTTGCGGGTCGCGAAGGCGCCATCAAGGACAAGCATTCCGGTGACGTGGCCTGCGACCACTATCGGCGCTATCGCGACGACGTGGCCCTGATGAAGCAGTTCGAGCTCGGCGCCTACCGATTCTCCCTGTCCTGGCCCCGGCTGTTTCCCGAAGGCACCGGTCGTCGCAACGAAGCCGGTTTCGCCTTTTACGATCGCCTGATCGACGAACTGCTCGCAGCCGGCGTCACCCCCTGGATCACCCTGTTTCACTGGGATCTGCCGCAGGCACTGCAGCAGCGCGGCGGCTGGATGGTGCGCGAGTCCGCCGACTGGTTTGCCGACTACGCCGAGGCCGCGATCACGCGCTATTCGGACCGCGTGAAGCACTGGTTCACGCACAACGAGCCCGAGGTGTTCATCTTCCTGGGTCATCACCTCGGCACGCACGCGCCGGGCGAGAAGCGACCCTGGGCGGACATCCTGCAGATCTCGCATCACGTGATGCTCGCCCACGGCAAGGCCGTCCAGGTCATGCGCGCGAAGGCGCGGCAACCGATCGAGATCGGTTACGTCTCCGCGCTATGGCCGGGTATCCCGGCGTCGGACGATCCGGCCGATCTGGAGGCGGCCCGCCGCTCGACTTTCGGCGGTCTCGCAGGCTGGCTGCTCGAGCCGGTGTACCGTGGCGAGTACCCCGCACAGCAGCTCGTCGAGTACGGCGACCAGGTGCCACGGCACGATCCAGCCGACCTGAAGATCATCGCGCAGCCGCTCGACTTCTTCGCGATGAACACCTACCAGGGCAACGTCATACGCGCCGATGCCGACGGCAAGCCGCAGACCGTCGCGCCGCCGCCGGGCAACCCACGCACGTCATTCTGGGTGTTCGACGTGCTTCCCGAGTCACTCTATTGGGGGCCGCGCTGGTACTACGAGCGCTACGGCTTGCCGATCTACGTGACCGAGAACGGGATGAGCCTCACGGACTGGGTCTCGCTGGACGGCCGGGTCGACGATCCGCAACGGATCGATTTCCTGCGCCGCTATCTGCGGGAGCTGCGCCGCGCCGCATCGGACGGTGTCGACGTGCGGGGCTACTTCGCCTGGAGCCTGCTAGACAACTTCGAATGGGCCGAAGGCTACCGGGAGCGATTCGGGCTGGTCCATGTCGACTATGCGACCCTGAAGCGCACGCCGAAGCGTTCGTTCGAGTGGTATCGCGAGACGATCCGAGCCAACGGGGCGAACCTGTAAGGCCATCGAATGTGCCCGTCGCTCCGGGAGGAAATACCAGCCCGCCTTGATGACGCGGCCGGATAAGGCGGCCTTCAAGATGGACGGCATCACACCGCAGACGCGCAACAGATTCACTTCGAACTGCGTTTCGACCGCCGCAGAAGCCGGCCAGACGATCCGCGAACCCGCCCGATTCCGCGATGCCTCCGTCGGGCACCGGATCCGCCTCACTCGTTCTGACGCCGCAAGGCCGTCTGCGGCTGCGGCCAGACACCAATGCTGGACCGGGAACTCAGGAAGCTCTTGGGGAGGCGTTTCGCAAACTGGCGTCGCAATGCTCCTCCCCGTCCCTGCGCCCCTTACACCTTATTTGGTGAAAAGCCTCCCCATCCGGCAGGCGCGGATGGGGACATTGAGGCACTTGCTGCAGTGGGCACGACTTGAAAATGACGCGACCTGGCCACTGGAGGTAAGGTCAGGACGCTTCTCGGGCGTCCGAACCGCGCGTCAGGCGGCAACATCGGATGAAGGCAGGAGACTTACGCTATCTCACAT
>JACCRJ010000339.1 GCA_013813615.1 Lautropia sp.
GCGGCAGCGGCTTCGTCGTACCGCTCCTGCCTCACCAGGGCGAGGCCCAGTCCATACCAGGCGCGATCGAGCTTGGGGTCCAGTGCCAGGGCTTGGCGGAAGCCGGCTTCAGACCCCCCCACGTCGCCTTGCGCTTCCAGCAGGTAGCCCAGGTTGAACCAGTCGCCGGCGCTGCGGGTGGGATGTGCGGCCACCAGCGTGCGGAGATCCGCAATGGCGCGATCCTTCTCGCCGATCTGCGCCAGCACGTGCGCGCGATTGGCGAGGGCATAGGGATCCTGCGGAGAAACCGCAAGCCTGCCGTCGAGAAAGCGAAGGGCGAGCCGATACCGGTTGAACATGAGCGCTGCAGCGACCTGCAGCTTCAGGATCCACTGTCCCCTATCCTTGCGTTCCGTAGACATGCTACCCGCGAGGTCCTCTAATGGTTGTGCGGATCATCGTCCAGCCGCCTGACTGCGTGCTTACTTCGCTCACGCAGGGTTACATGAGGACAACAAACATTCAACCGGGGTCAGCATAACGTCAGATTTTGGCGACGCTGCCCTCAGCGGCAGGCCTGCACGCCCAGTTCCACGCAGAGCTTGATCTTGTAGGCCGTTACAGCAACCCAGATCACCGCCAGCAGAAGAAACGCCGCCAGCGGGACGTGCCGATCGAGCACCAGCCGCGGCGTGCCCAGCCGCGCCAACTTGACGAAGGGCCGGGTAAGTACCTCCAGCACCCCGTAGAACATGTTGTCGTCGCGCTTGCGTCCGATGAGCAGCCCAAGGAGGAACTGGCCGATGAGTGCCATCAAGGCAATCTCGACCACCAGTTTGATCGATGAAACCAGTATCAGCATCAGACCCCCGGAGCCCGGATGAAATCGACAAGATCGAGCGTTTTCTGAGAAGGTCGCGGCGTGACCAGGCTTACGAGCACGATCACGGCGAACCCCAGCGGAACGCCAAAGATGCCGGCAGCGCTGGCTCTGATCTCCCACCACAGCGATTCGACAAGCGGCGTCTCGATGGCGAAGACAGCGCGCAGCCAGGGCTGGGTAGTGCACAGGTAGTAGAGCGTGATGCCGAAGCCACTCAGCATTCCAGCCACAGCCCCCAGGCCGGTGGCACGCTTCCAGAAGATGCCGAGCACCAGCGCCGGAAAAAAGCCCGCGGCCGCAAGCGAGAAGGCAGCCGCCACCATGTCGAGCACGCCGGCCGGCCGGTTGGCCGCCACCATCGCAGCCATGGCGGCGACCAGCAACAACAGTACTTTGGTCAGCAGCACCCGTCGCGCGCTCGGCGCAAGCGGGTTGATGATGCGGTAGTAGAGGTCGTGCGACAACGCATTGGCGATGGTGAGCAACAGTCCGTCGGCGGTCGACAAGGCCGCAGCCAGTCCGCCAGCGGCCACCAGCCCCGATACCACGTACGGCAGGCCGGCGATCTCCGGGGTGGCCAGCGTGATGATGTCCTGGTTGATCCGCATCTCGGCCAGTTGCACGATGCCGTCGCCATTGACGTCCGCCAGACCCAGCAGCCCCGGATGGAGCGCGGTCCAGGCGTGCACCCAGGAAGGCATGTTGGCGAAGCTGCTGCCGACCAGCCCGTCGTAGATCAGGTACTTGACGAGGATGGCGAGAGCCGGCGCGGAAACGTAGAGGATCACGATGAACCCCAGCGCCCAGGCCACCGACTGCCGCGCCTCGCGCACGCTGGGCGTCGTATAGAAGCGCATGAGGACATGCGGCAGCGCTGCCGTGCCGATCATCAGACAGAATACGAGTGCGAGGAAGTTGCGGCGCGCCACGTCACGGTCGTGCGCGGTAGCCCCCGGATAGGCCTCGCCCTGGGGAACCGGGGGCGCCGCTCGCGCCCCTTCCTCGGCCTCGCGCACCCAGCCCTCGCGCGCCTCCGCCTCGTTCCGGGGAAACCCGGCCATGGCGCGCTCGGCCCGATAGATCTCTGCCTGATTGCCGGACGTCCTCGCCCGGTTCATCTGCTCCTCCAGCGCCTTGCGCGATGAGTCAAACGCTGCGGCGCCGTCGATGAGGTTTGCCTTGGCTGAAGCAGCGCGCTGCGCGAGGATGGCCCGTACCTCTTTCTCCTTGGGGTCGTCCATCAGAGTTTGCTCGATCCGCGTCACCCGCTCGAGGTCGTAGCCGTAGGCAAGCTGCGGCAGCGGGAAGCCGGCGAGCTTGATGCCGATCCAGACGACCGGCGCCATGTACGCGATGATCAGTACGATGTACTGCGCAACCTGTGTCCACGTCACCGCCTTCATGCCGCCCAGGAAGGAGCATACGAGCACACCGGTCAGCCCCAGGAAGATGCCGACGGTGAAATCGACGCCGGTGAGCCAGGTGGTGATGAGGCCGACGCCGTAGATCTGTGCCACCACGTAGGTGAAAGAGCAGATCACTGTGATCACGACCGCAAGCAGCCGCGGGATGTGCCCGCCGTACCGGGCGCCGAGGAAATCCGGCACCGTCCACTGCCCGAACTTGCGCAGGTAGGGCGCAAGGAACATGGCGATCAGCACGTAGCCGCCGGTCCAGCCCATCACGAACGCGAGTCCGGCGTAGCCCTGGAGATAGATGCCGCCTGCAATGCCCATGAACGATGCGGCTGACATCCAGTCGGCGGCCGTGGCCATGCCGTTGAAGACTGCCGGCACGCGCCTGCCGGCCACGTAGTAGTCGGCGGGGTCGTTGGTGCGGTTGATGACACCGACGTAGGCGTAAAGGAGCAGCGTGCTGCCGAGGAAGAGGTAGCCGATCGTCTGCCGCGGCAGCCCCCGATGCTCCAGCAGGCCGAGAATCAGCACGAACGCCCCGAAGCCGACCGCGTACCAGCCGTAGATCCGGTAGAGCCGCGCCGACAACGCCCGGTCAACCGGCGCGGCCGCGTTCATCGGGCGCTCCGCGAGAGGCGCAGGAGCCGGCTCAGAGGGCCTGCTTCAACTGCTCGAGGATGGCGGGATTCTCCAACGTCGAGACGTCCTGCGTGATCTCCTCGCCCTTGGCGAGAGAGCGCAACAGCCGCCGCATGATCTTGCCGGAACGGGTCTTGGGGAGATTGTCGCCGAAGCGGATGTCCTTGGGCTTGGCGATCGCGCCGATCTCCTTGCCGACCCAGGTGCGCAACCGGGCGGCGATCGCCTTGGCCTCGGCGCCCTCGGGCCTGGCGCCCTTCAACACCACGAAGGCGCTGATCGCCTCGCCGGTCGTCTCGTCCGGCCGCCCGACCACTGCCGCTTCGGCCACCAGTTCATGGGACACCAGCGCCGATTCGATTTCCATCGTACCCAGGCGGTGCCCGGAGACGTTGAGCACGTCATCGATGCGGCCCATGATCCAGAAATAGCCGTCGGCGTCGACGGTCGCGCCGTCACCGGCCAGGTAGTACTTGCCCTTGAAGTCGTCCGGGTAGTAGCTCTTGCGAAACCGCTCAGGGTCGCCCCAGATGGTGCGGATCATCGACGGCCATGGCTTCTTGATCACCAGGAAGCCGCCCTTGCCGCGGCCGACGTCCGTGCCGCTCTCGTCCACGATAGCCGCCGCGATCCCGGGCAGCGGCATCGTGCAGGAGCCCGGCTTCAGGCCGTGCACCCCGGGCAGCGGTGAAATCATGTGGCCCCCGGTTTCGGTCTGCCACCAAGTGTCCACCACCGGGCAACGCTCGTTGCCGACGTTCTTGTAGTACCACATCCACGCTTCCGGATTGATCGGTTCGCCTACCGTGCCGAGCAAGCGCAGACTGGAGAGGTCGTACTTCTTCGGGAGATCCGCGCCCGCTTTGATCAGCGATCGAATCGCGGTCGGCGCGGTGTAGAACACGTTGACCTTGTGATCTTGAATCATCTTCCAGA
>JACCRJ010000351.1 GCA_013813615.1 Lautropia sp.
GGTCTACTTCAATGCCGGCGGAGGCCATCGCGCCTAGGCTCTGGCGCTGAAGACGGCGATCGAGGCGCAGGGACTGCCCCTGAAGGTGCGAATGGTGAACCTGCGCGGAATTCTGGGCCCCCGGGCCAGCTTCCAAGGCTGGTCGGCACGGACCTGGCTGTCACCCTCCGCGTTCTGGATCGAGAAAGTCCCGCTCATCGTCGTCGCCAATCGATGGACGCTGCGATCCGCAACCGGGCGGCGCTCGAAGTGCATTCGAGTGAACGACATACCGGCGCGCACGTCCCCGCGGGTGTCGTCCGAGGCCCATCGCTTCATGAAACAGGCGGCTGGCTTCGCGTAACCCGGCTGTCATACCCCGTGGAGAGAATCGCGACAACCGCGACGCTCACTCCAAGATTGAAGGATTCGGCAAGACAACTGATCGCGTCGCGGATTTTCACCCCACCAATTCTGGAGCACTGCAATGACAAAGTACTTGTTCAGCATCGTAGCCTGTGCCCTTGCAGGGCTTGCATGCGCGTTCCCCGCGGCCGCCGCTCCACTCGACGCCTCTCGGTCGCAGGACTTCCGTCATGCCGGTGACGGCCCGCGAACGGAACTCGGGCCGCGCCCGTTTTTCCTCGTGGACGATATGCGGGAAGGCCCGCTCAAGCAGCGTCTGCAGCAGTGCGCGGAACGCGGCAAGTTCAGCAGGACCGATTTCTCCATCGGCCACCGGGGCGCGCCTCTGCAGTTTCCCGAGCACACGAAGGAGTCCTACACCGCGGCGGCCCGGATGGGCGCCGGCATCGTCGAGTGCGATGTCACCTTCACTAAGGACAAGGAACTGGTCTGTCGTCACGCCCAGAACGACCTGCATACCACCACCAACATCCTGCAGACGCCGCTGGCGACGAAATGCACCAAGCCGTTCTCGCCGGCCACGATCGGCGCCGACGGCAGCCTGCTCGCTCCCGCAACCGCCGAGTGCCGCACCAGCGACATCACGCTTGCCGAATTCAAGACGCTGCGGGGCAAGATGGACGCGGGCAATTCCCGCGCGCGCACGGTCGAGGAATTCCTGGACGGAACCCCCAACTGGCGCACCGACCTTTACTCCGGCCCGACCAGCGGCACCCTGCTCACCCACAAGGAGAGCATCGAGCTATTCCGGCAACTGGGGGTGAAGATGACACCCGAACTGAAAAGCGCCAGCGTCCCCATGCCGTACGAAGGATTCACGCAGGAAGCCTACGCGCAGAAACTGATCGACGAGTACAAGGCGGCCAAAGTACCCCCGAGCCACGTCTGGCCGCAGTCATTCAACATTGCGGATGTGCTGCACTGGGTGTACAACGAAGCAGCCTTCGGCCGCCAGGCCGTCTACCTCGACGACGCAGAAACAGTAGCCGACCTGCCCTCGTACGCGGAGCTGGCCGGCTACCGGGCCCAGGGCATCAACATCGTGGCGCCGCCGATCTTCGCCCTCCTGAGCACCGACGCCGGCGGCAGAATCGTACCGTCGCCATACGCCATCGACGCGAAGAACGCCGGCCTCGACATGATCGCCTGGTCGCTGGAGCGCTCTGGAATCCTCGCCAGCGGCAACAGCGGCTTCTACTATCAGACGATCGGCTCCGCCATCGAGCGGGAAGGTGACATGATGGAGGTGGTCGACGTGCTGGCACAGCAGGTCGGCGTGCTGGGGATCTTCAGCGACTGGCCCGCCACCACCACCTTCTATGCCAACTGCGCCGGTCTCAAGTAGCGTCCGCATGGCTTGGCTAAACCGCGTGTCGTGCGCACCGACCGGGATCCGATAAATGAGCAACCGCTACGCCAGCAGCGCCGCCCTTCTCACGCTGGACGACATCGAGGCCCTGTTCACCCGGCGCGGTGGCGAGCGGTACAGCGGCGAGCCCGTGACCCAACGCGAGCACGCCTTGCAGACGGCATACCTGGCCGAGCGGGGCGGCGGCGACGACGAACTCGTGACAGCATCGCTTCTGCATGACCTCGGCCACCTGCTTCATGATGGCGGATCGTCGCCCACGTTGCGCGGGGCCGATGATCGGCACCAGTACTACGCCGTTCCTTTCCTGCGCGCGGCGTTCAGTCAGCGTGTGCTGCGCTCGATCGCGTTGCATGTGGACGCAAAGCGCTATCTATGCAGGACCCGGGCGGCCTACTGGGCGGCACTGTCAGAGGACTCGAAGCGCAGCCTCGTATTGCAGGGCGGTGTGTTCTCCGAGGAAGAAGCGGATCGGTTCATCGATCAGGCCTACGCTGCCGACGCGGTTCAAGTGCGTCTCTGGGACGATCTCGCCAAGACGCCGGACCTGGCAACACCGCCGCTCGAACACTACCTCGCTTATGCGCGGCGATGCCTGCGGTCTGGATCGCGCGCTGGTTGACCCGCGTCGACACTTCGGCCACCCCTTCCTTGCGCTCACTGTAGCGGTCGAC
>JACCRJ010000355.1 GCA_013813615.1 Lautropia sp.
GCCCGGACATGGCGAGCGCCGTGCCGCGGCCCTTGATGGCGGCGGCCACAGCAGCTGCGTCCAGGCGGCTGTCGGCAGCAGGTCCGGCGGGATGGTGCTTGAGCTGCGGCGGGTTCATGCGATGAGACCGGTTCTCGCTCCGGGCGGTTCCTCAATACTGTAATTTTATACAGTAACACCGATTCGGCAGGCGCGTCACACCACCCTTCTGCGATCCGGGATAGGATGGGCTTACCAATCGAGACGGCTTCCACCTTGACCGACATCAACGACCTGCAATGGAAGAACCGCCGCGTGCTGATCACCGGTGGTCTGGGCTTCATCGGCGCCAACCTGGCGCGCCGGTTGGTCGACCTCGGCGCAGAAGTCCTGATCGTCGACAGCCTGATCCCGCAGTACGGCGGCAACTGGTTCAACCTGGACGGGATACGCGACCGGGTCACCGTCAATCTCGCGGACCTTCGGGACCGCCACGTCCTGCCGCATCTGGTGCAGGGTCGCGACGTCATCTTCAACCTGGTCGGCCAGACCAGCCACCTGGATTCCATGACCGACCCCTTCACCGACCTCGCCATCAACACCGAGGCACAGTTGCACCTTCTGGAGGCCTGCCGCAAGGAGGCGCCGCAGACTCGCATCGTGTTCGCCAGCACACGGCAGATCTATGGGGCCCCCGCGTACCTGCCGGTGGACGAAAAGCATCCGCTGGTGCCGCCGGACGTCAACGGCATCAACAAGCTGGCCGGCGAGTTCTATCACCTGCTCTACCACAAGGTTCATGGCCTGAGGGCCAGCAGCCTGCGGCTGACCAACACCTATGGGCCCCGGATGCGCGTCAAGGATGCGCGGCAGACGTTCCTCGGCATCTGGATCCGCCTGGCGTTGCAGGGCAAGCCCTTCGAGGTCTGGGGAGGCGAACAGTTGCGTGACTTCACCTACGTCGATGACGCGGTGGAGGCTTTCCTGGCCGCGGTGACGCCCGCGACCGAAGGCAAGGCGTTCAACATCGGCGGCTTCCCCCCGGTCAGCCTTTCCGCCCTGGCCGGGACACTCATCGCCGCCAACGGTGGCGGTTCGGTGGTGCACAAGCCGTTTCCGCCGGACCGCAAGAAGATCGACATCGGCGACTACCATGCGGACGATTCCGCCTTCCGCGCGGCAACCGGCTGGGAGCCGCGCATCGACATGCCGGAGGGCCTCGGGCGCACGCTCGACTGGTTTCGCCGGAACCTTCCCCACTATTGGCAAGAGGAAAGCCTCCCGCCATGAGCGGCCCTCGCATTCCCCAGACCGATCCAGGCGCAGGTTACCGCGCCCGCAAGGCTGACATCGACGCAGCTGTGGCCCGGGCACTCGCCAGCGGCTGGTACATCCTCGGTAAGGAGGTCGCCGCTTTCGAAGCCGAGTTTGCCACGTATATCGGCGTCGGGCATGCCGTCGGCGTCGCCAACGGCACTGACGCGCTGGCGCTGGCGCTGCGTGGCCTCGGGATCGGCCCGGGTGACGCGGTCGCCACCGTGTCGCACACGGCAGTCGCCACGGTGGCTGCCATCGAAATGGCCGGTGCGACGCCGGTGCTGATCGATATCGAGGAAGACTTCTTCACGCTCGATCCGGATGAATTCGAGCGTGCCGTGGCCGCGCGGCCGGCGGGCTCGCCAATCCGGGCGGTGATCCCGGTGCATCTCTACGGCCAGCCCGCAGACCTCGACAGCATCCTGGCGGTAGCGGATCAGCATGGCATTGCGGTGATCGAAGACTGCGCGCAGGCGCATGGCGCGATGCTGAACGGGCGCCGGCTCGGCAGTTTCGGCGTCGCTTCCGCCTACAGCCTCTACCCGACCAAGAACCTCGCCGCGCTAGGCGACGGCGGCATCGTCACGACACCTGACGCTGAACTGGCTGCACGCATCGCCGCGCTGCGTCAGTACGGCTGGCGCAACCGCTACGTCAGCGACTTTGCCGGCGTCAACAGCCGCCTGGATGAACTGCAGGCAGCGCTGCTGCGGGTCCGCCTGAGGCACCTGGATGAAGACAACCAGCGGCGCCAGACCGTCGCGGCCATTTACGATTCCGGACTCGCGCAATGCAAGGGACAGGGGCTCACGCTGCCGGCACGGCGCCCCGGCTCGAGCCACGTGTTCCATCAGTACGTCGTGCGCACGGAGGACCGCGACGGGTTGCAGCAACGTCTGCTGGCGGACGGCATCGGCACCAACGTCCATTATCCCCTGCCCGTCCACCTGCAGCCCGCCTACCGGGACCGGATCGCCACCGGGCCGGGCGGCCTGCCCCGATCGGAACGCGCAGCCCGCTCGGTGCTCAGCCTGCCGATGTTCGCGCAGCTCACGGACGAACAGGCGAACGAAGTGTGCCTGGCGGTGCGTCGGCGGGTGGCCTGAAGGGCCGCCCCCAGCGCCGGAGTTTACCTATACCCGGTAGAGCATCACCACCCCGGTGCAGATGAGGATGATGCCGCCCACCTGCCACCAGCCGACCGGCTCGGACCAGAAGAAGTATCCCAGCAGGGCGATCACTGCATAGCTGACCGACACGCTCGGAAACGCGAGCGACACCGGTATCCTGCGCAGGGCGATCACGTACAGCACCGCCGATATTGCGTAGAAGCCCAGTCCCACCAGCGTCGGCAGCCGCAGGAACTGCGCCAGGGTGGTCTGCGCGCCGACCGATCCCGCCTTGAGCAGCAGCTGCCCGCCGATTCCGCCGGTGATCGCGCCGGCCAGCGCCAGGTAGTACGGCAGCAGAGGGTACTGGCTGAACCACGCGACTTGGGGCATCAGCGCGCTTCCCGCTGTACCGCCTGGATCTTCGCCGGCGCTTCGGCGGCCGGCCGCACGACCTCCCGGATCAGCGACTGCGGCTTTCGGTTGGCGGTGAGGAAAAGCCGGCCGAGGTACTCGCCGAGGATGCCGAGCATCACCATCTGCACGCCGGAGATCAGCAGGGTTGCCGCCATCAGCGACGCCCAACCGGGCGGCGGCGCCCGCAGCAGAGCTTCGGCGATCACGATGCCGAAGCCGAAGATGCCCATCAGCCCGAGGGCGAAGCCGGCCACCACGCTGACCCGCAGCGGCATGGCCGAGAAGTTGATGAAGAGGTTCAGCCAGAGACGGACCAGGCGCCGCATGGTGTAGTTGCTCTGGCCGCTTGCGCGCGCTACGTGCTCCACCGGTATGCGGTCGATGTGCTGCGTCGTCTGCAGGATCAGCCCGTCGACGTAAGGGAACGGCCCGTCGTAGACGGTGATGCTCCTGCCGACGAACGCGCTCATGCAGCGAAAGCTCGACAGGTAGAGGCCCCGCGGCTTGTCGAGAAGGATATCCGCCACCTTGTTGGCGAACCGGCTGCCGAGATTGCGCCAGGCCGCGTGCTTCTTTTCCGCGTAGTACGTGTAGACCACGTCCCAGCCGCCGACGCGGGCGTGTTCGAAGAGCCTGACCACCTCCGAGATGGGATTCTGCAGGTCGTCGTCCATCGTGATGATGTAGTCGCCGCGGGCATGGCGCAGACCCGCCATGACCGCGTTGTGCTCGCCGAAGTTGCGTGACAGGTTGAGAAAGGTCACCGGAAGGTCGGTGCGCGCGGTGAGCCGGCGGCAGATCTCCGCGCTGTTGTCCGGGCTGCCGTCATTCACCAGGACTACTTCGTGGCCGCCCGGTATCTGCAGCGCTGCCAGGGCATCGACGAGGATCCCGATGGAGGCCGCCCCACGGTAGACAGGTATCACGATCGACAAGGCGTAACTGGTCATGCCATGACTCACTTGGTTGCGACGGCCATCAGCGAGCCGCCGAAGGGATAACGCAGCCCGAGGCGCAGACCGGCACGCTCCGCCGCCATGATCATGCTGAAGATCCGCTCCGCCAGCCCCGAGAACTCGCCGACGTCGCTCTGCCCGCTGCGCGGCGCGAGCCATTTGCGACGCAGCACCATCAGTGGAAACAGCAAGCTGTTCCAGTAGGTGCAGTGCACCAACTCGAATCCCGCGGCCGTCAGCAGCCTTGCCAGGCCCCCGCGGTCGAAGCGCCTTGCGTTATGCACCTGCCGGTCATGATAGGAAGCCATCCACTCGTATGCGGGAACATTGATGATCAATGAGCCGCCGGGCGCCAGGCAGCGCCAGGCCTCGGCAAGGGCGCGCTGCGGATCGACATTTCGATGGCAGATCACATCCACGCTGAAGATGGTGCCCAGGCTGTTCTCCCGGAAAGGCAGGCAATCCGCGCTGGCGACCGCGACGGCAGAGCCGCTTTTCGCCCTGGCGAGCCGCACGGCCCGCTCCAGGATGTCGATGCCGAGGTGCGACCTGCCGGGCCGCGCCTGCGCCAGGCACCGCAGCAGCCCGCCGGTGCCGCAGCCGGCATCCAGCAGCAGGGTGTCCGGCGGCCCCGGCGCCCGGCGCAGGGCGTCAAGCATGTTGGCGTGAGCCGCACGGTACCACCACATGCGGTCTTCCACCGCGTGCATCCGGTCGTACTCGGCTGGTTCCATGGCTGCAACGTCTCCGATACCGCCGATCAGTATCCGCGAGACGGGTGTCGGACAGAAGTAGAAAGTATGAAACTTTCCGAATATAACCGATGGATATACTGGCGCCGCCGCGGCTCTCTGCCCGGGATTGCGGCTGGCCCGCCGGCAGCAGGCGGCCTTCTTCCACAGCGAAACTCCCCGCAGGACGGCGTCACACTTGACTTCGAAGAACCGGAATCTGCTCCGCCCGCTGCCCACCCCCCGGCCGCCGGAAACCGTGGCGCGCGTGGACGGCTCCCCTTGTACGGACGCCTGGCATGGTCTGACTGCGGATCCCTCCCGGGCGGCCCGGTACGCCTTTGCGTTCTTCCTGGCCGCGCCGCTGCTCTGGATGCTGGTCCATTTCCTGCCGCCGCTGAACCACGACGCGGCGGCGCTGCTGCATTTCTCGCAGCGCTGGCTGGCCGGCGAGCGACTGTACGTCGATCTGATCGACGTCAACCCGCCGCTGGTCTTCATCCTGAACCTGGCTCCGGCAGCCATAGCCCGGCTGACTCCGATCGGGGCGCCATCGGCCTTGACGCTGTGCGTGCTCGCCTGGGTCGCCTACGGCTTCCTTCTGAGCTGGCGTCTCCTGAGA